>CAMSEJ010000124.1 GCA_947057405.1 uncultured Roseburia sp. | reverse complement strand
AGATCATGCCATGTGACTGGAGTTCAGACGTGTGCTCTTCCGATCTATAATGCCGCAGCTTCCGCTGGATCAGCACCGCCACCATATCCGTCCCGCCGGTCGTCGCCCTTGCCAAAAGCACAAGCCCCATTCCCGCGCCGGATATCACGCCGCCAAACACCGACGCCAAAAGAAAATCCTGCTGCGCCAGATCCACTGCCGGGATTACATACAGCCAGCCCGACAGCATAACCGTAGCCGCAGCCGTCTTAACCACAAAACGCCTGCCCTTGATCCGCAGCGCGGCAAGAAAAACCGGAATATTCAACAGCAGGTTCGTCATCCAGAGCGGAACGCCGCCCTTTCCCATAAAAAGCGTCGCCTGCCTTATCATAATTGCAATTCCGGTAAACCCGCCGGTCACAAATCCGCCCGGATCGTAAAACCACTGGATCCCAAGCGCGATGCAGCCTGTACCGAGTACCATCTTTATGCCGTCCGCATATACTGTCCGTTTGCCCAATAACCCCATCAATCATCTGTTCCTGTCCTTATTTTCGTTTTGATATCTGGCCACGGAATGGTGCAGCCTGCCTTTTAAGAGCAGCTTGCGCAGCGTCCGGCCGACTCTGACACGCCCTTTGGGATAACAGCATGACCCGGTCCCGTACCAGACTCCCGCCCCGATCTTATCCTTGTGCATCTGCACAAACTCTTCTTCCAGAGGCGTGGGCAGACCGGATATGACCACATCCGGCGTCGCCCCGTTGATCTCGTTAACAATGGCTTCCATATCGCCGCTGCACTCCTCAATTGCACAGCTTGCCGCCGCCGCAAACCGGGGCGCAAACTCCCGGAACGCCGCCTGCATCTCTTCCGCCTCCGCCCTTGTCATGGTAAGCAAAAACACGTTTTTTTTACTGCGCACCACACGCTTTAAAAGCTCCCGCAGAAAATCCTGCCCGCAGACCTCACGCACCCGCTGCGCCGTATCATAGCCTGTCTCCGAGAGGATTTCACGCTCCCCGATGATACACAGATCCGCCTGCTCCAAGCACTCTTTAATCACGGGATGATCTCCTGCCGACACCAGCTTTTCCATTGTAACGGTTTCTATAATGTTCAAAACCGTATTGCTCATATAAGTATCCAGCCGCAGCAATGATTCCCGGACGGAATAATTGTCCACACAGATATCTAAAATATTTATTTTTTTATACATATCGCACCTTGATTTGCACCTGATAACATGCCGTATGGCCTCATCGGGATGCCCCTTCGGTATACCTTGTAAAATGCCGCGTGGCACACATGCCAGAGTGGGTATGCCGGAATGCCAAGGTATACATATTTTTTGCATTTTTTCCAAAATTATGTATACAGTATAGCAAAAGGGATCTCCTTTTACAATAAAAATTTATTCCGGTTCCGCGCGGCGCCGATCCTCCCGGCGATCCACGCCGTACACCTGCACACGAAATATCCCGCGAGCATCCCGGCCGTATTTGTCACAATATCGTCCACGATAAAACAGCCCAGCTTTGTGACAAGCTGTGCCACCTCGATTGCCAGGCTGCACCCGGCCCCGATCAGTAATACCGCCCACGCTTCCCGGAACGGTTCTGCAAGCGGATACAAAAGTATCCCAAACGGCACGAACAAAAGCAGGTTCTCATAAATGTATTTGGGATCCACCACCGACGGGTCAAAGGAGCTGAACGGGCAGAGGTTTACATACGTCACCGACTGTCCGATCCGCGACAGCAGCGTAATCCCGATTACGGTATACACATAAAACGCCAGCAAAGCAACGTCTGCGGCCACAAGAAACGACCGCAGACAAAAGAACTGCCTTTTTTCACACTTCCGCGCGCAGCAGCCGCCAATCAGAAACATCAGAAAAAAGGCAGCTGCCGCAAGTCGGCACCCTTCTTCAAGATACATAGACAGAAATTTTAAAATATCCTGTTTCACAATCTCAAACATGATTTCTAATCCAACCTAATCCCTTGCGTACAAATCCCTGGTATACACCTTCTCTTCCACGTCCGCAAGCTCCCTGCTGTTTCTGTTTGCAACAATGACATCCGATATTCCCTTAAATTCCTCCAGATCACGCACCAGCCTGGAATGAAAAAAATGCTCCTCTTTTAAGCTCGGTTCGTACACAACCACCTCCACGCCCTTTGCTTTTAAACGCTTCATCACGCCCTGGATGGAAGACTGGCGGAAATTATCGGAATTGACCTTCATGGTCAGCCGGAAAATACCGACTACGCATCTTTTCCCCTCTGTAAAACCCGCCTTCTGCAAAATCCGCTCTGCAATAAAATCCTTTCTTGTGCGGTTTGCATCTACAATCGCGCCGATAATATTATTCGGCACGTCCTCATAGTTCGCCAAAAGCTGCTTGGTATCCTTCGGCAGGCAGTACCCGCCGTACCCAAAGGAAGGATTGTTGTAATATGACCCGATCCTCGGATCCAGCCCAATCCCCTCAATAATCTGCTTCGTGTCCAGCCCGCGGACCTCTGCATACGTATCCAGCTCATTAAAAAACGCCACGCGCAGCGCCAGATACGTATTGGCAAACAGCTTAACCGATTCGGCCTCTGTCAGATCCATAAACCGCACCGGAATTTCCTGTTTAACCGCTCCCTGCTGCAGCAGCTCCGCAAAGGTATGCGCCGCCTTAAGCAGCCGTGCATCCCCCGACGGAGCGCCCACAATAATCCGGGAAGGATACAGGTTATCGTAGAGGGCATGCCCCTCCCGCAAAAATTCCGGAGAAAAAATAATATTGTCCGTACCGTACCGCTTCCGGACCGATTTCGTATACCCGACCGGAACCGTGGATTTGATAATCATAACTGCTTTCGGATTCACCTGCAGTACAAGCTCAATTACCGCCTCTACTGAAGATGTATTAAAATAGTTCTTTACCGGGTCATAATTCGTGGGCGTTGCAATAATCACATAATCCGCATCCCGATAAGCCTCTGCGCCGTCCGTCGTTGCGGTAAGATCCAAATTCCGTTCCGCCAGGTACTGCTCGATTTCCCTGTCGATAATCGGCGACTTCTTCCGGTTGATAAGCTCCACCTTTTCCGGGATCAGATCCACGGCGCACACCTCGTTGTGCTGTGCCAGCAGTACGGCATTGGAAAGACCCACATATCCTGTCCCCGCAATCGCTATTTTCATTTCTTCTCCCTCTCTCCCCCATAGTAATTTTTATACCATTCTGCAAACCGGCGCAGCCCGTCTTTTAGCGCCGTATCCGGACGAAACCCGAAATCGCGCCAAAGCTCCTGTGTATCCGCATAGGTCTGGTATACGTCTCCCGGCTGCATGGGCAGAAACTCCTTCTCCGCCGCCTTTGTGATAATCCCCTCTTCCAGCAGGCACTGCTCCAGCAGCTCCACAAAATGCAGCAGGCGTTCCGGCCTGTGATTGCCGATATTATATACTTTATAACGTACTCCCTGTTCGTTTTCCTTCGGCGGCTGTTCCATCACCTTTCTGACACCGGCCACAATGTCGTCAATATAAGTAAAATCCCGTTTCATATCTCCGTAATTGTAAATCTGGATTTTTTCTCCCCGGACCAGTTTATCGGTAAATTTAAAATATGCCATATCCGGCCTGCCTGCCGGGCCGTACACGGTAAAAAAACGCAGCCCCGTGCTCGGTATGCCGTACAGCTTACTGTACGCATGCGCCATCAGCTCATTTGATTTCTTCGTTGCCGCATACAAAGAAACCGGATTGTCCACGCGATCCTCCGTGGAATAAGGTACCTTTTCATTCGAGCCGTATACGGAAGAAGAGGAAGCGTACACAAGGTGTTCGACTCCCCGGTACGCGGCGCCGGGATCGGCCTGTGCCGCATCATAGCTGTGGCGGCAGGCTTCCAGGATATTATAAAAACCAATCAGGTTCGATTCAATGTAGGCATCCGGATTGTCAATCGAATACCGCACGCCTGCCTGCGCCGCTAAGTTTACTACAATCTGCGGACGGTATTCGGAAAACACCTCCTGTACAACGGTTTTATCTGCGATATTCCCGCGGACAAAGATAAAATCGGCAAATTCCTGTAATTCTTCCAAACGGCTTTGTTTTAAGCTTACGTCATAGTAATCCGTCATGCTGTCAATGCCGATTATCCGGACATCCTGCTCCTTACCTAAAATTGTTTTTGCCAGATTTGCTCCGATAAAGCCCGCAGCTCCGGTAATCAAGATAACTTTCATGATCGTTTTTCTCCTTTAAACCTTATTCTTAGACTGCCAAATCCTGATACGGCAGCTTTTTACGGCAAAATCCCGTCCAAAACCTTCACCATTCTGTCCACATGCTCTTCTTCAATCACAAGCGGCGGCACAAACCGCAGCACGTCCGTCCCTGCGGTAATCAGGATCAGCCCTTTTTCAAGCGCCTGCTTCGACACCTCCCCAACCGGAACGGAAAGCGAAAGCCCCTGCATCAGCCCCATCCCGCGGTGCGCCGTAATGCAGTCATGCCGCCTCATCAGCCCCTCTAACTGCTCCCACAGATACGCCCCGATGCTTTGTACATGCGCCGGAATCTTATCGCGCTCCATAATCTCAAGCACGGTACGGACCGCCGCGCCGACAAAGGGATTTCCGCCGTAGGTCGTACCGTGATCCCCCGGAACCAAAGACCGGGCCGCCACGCGCTCCGTCATCAAAAACGCGCCGACCGGAACGCCGCACCCAAGCGCCTTGGCAGACGCCATAATATCCGGCTTTACATCATAATGCTGCCAGGCAAACATCCTGCCGGTTCTGCCCATCCCGCACTGGATTTCGTCCAAAATCAAAAGGATATCCCGTTCCCTGCAAAGCTGCGCGATCCCTTCGATAAATTCTTTTTGGGCCGGATAAATCCCGCCCTCCCCCTGAACCGTTTCCATAAGGATTGCGCAGGTTTTTTCGCTGACCTGCTCCTTTACGCTCTCCAAATCGTTAAACCGGGCAAAACGCACCCCGGGCAGAAGCGGTTCAAACGCTTCCCTGTAATGCGGATTCCCCGTAACCGAAAGCGCCCCGAGCGTCCGCCCGTGAAACGAGCCCTGCATGGCAATGATTTCATGCCCCGCATGGCCGTCCCGGGTATACGCATACTTTTTCGCCGCCTTTAACGCGCCCTCAATCGCTTCCGCGCCGCTGTTGGTAAAAAACACGCGATCCATCCCGCTGGCTTTCTTTAACCGCTCCGCCGCCTCAATCACCGGCGCGTTATAATAAAGATTGGACGTATGCAAAAGCTGATCCACCTGCTCCTTTAACGCCGCCTTATACTCTTCATTCCCGTACCCGAGCGCGCAGACCGCAATCCCCGACGCAAAATCCAGGTACTTTTTGCCGTTTGCGTCAAATAAATACACATCCCTGCCCTTTTCTAACACAACGCCATAGCGGTTATAAGTATGCAGCAGATCCCGATCCGCATTCTGTATGTAGCTCAAACTATCCATGATAATATCTCGTCTCCTTTTCCCCAATCATCGCCGTCCCGATTCCCCTGTTCGTAAAAATTTCAAGCAGCAGGCAGTGCGCGATACGCCCGTCCAGAATATGCACCCTCGAAACGCCGTTTTCAATCGCGTCAATACAGTTATTTAACTTCGGCAGCATCCCGCCCCCGATATTCCCGTCGGCAATCAGCTCCCTTGCTTCAGCAATCGGCAGCTCTGAAATCAGCGTGGACCGATCCGACGGATCCTTGTACACGCCCTCAATATCGGTCAGAAACGCCAGTTTTTCCGCCTGCACCGCCTTTGCAACCGCACAGGCAGCGTCGTCCGCGTTGATATTATACGTATCATATGCGTCGTCAATCCCCACCGGGCAGACAATCGGCAGAAAATCCTTTTCCAGAAGATCATACAGAATCTTCGGATTGACCTCTTTAATTTCCCCGACATATCCAATATCTTTTCCGTCCGAATATTTTTTATTCACGCGAAACAGGCCGCCGTCCTTTCCGCTGATGCCGACCGCAAGCACGCCAAGCTGCTCCACAAGCTGCACCAGGGATTTATTGACGCGCCCGAGCACCATCTCCGCAATCTCCATCGTCGCCGCGTCCGTTTTGCGCAGCCCGTTGACAAATTCCGGCTTCATACCCGCTTTTTCGACCCATTTGCTGATTTCCTTACCGCCGCCGTGTACAATAATCGGCTTAAAGCCGACCAGCTTTAACAGCGTCACATCCTGGATTACCTGGCGTTTCAGTTCCTCGTCCACCATGGCGCTGCCGCCGTATTTTACCACAATAATTTTCCGGTTAAACCGCTGAATATAAGGAAGCGCTTCAATCAAAACCTCCGCTTTCCCCATAATCTCCTGTATCGTATTCTGTTCCATATTCCGCTCCTTTATGAATTTCCTGTTCTCATCTGCCGCTGCCGCAAAAAACACCGGCGGCTTCCCTGCAAATCCCCCGCGTCACAAGACCGGCCGGCCCCGCGCGCTACGACCGGTAATCCGCATTAATTTTCACATAATCATATGTCAGGTCACATCCCCACGCCGTCGCGCAGCAATCCCCCATCTTCACATCCGCAACCGCCGCAACCGCCTTCTCCGACAAAATCTTTGTCGCCGTCTCCTCACTGTAATCCAGCGCCACGCCGTTTTTGATAATCTGCAGCTTCCCCGCCGCGCTCTCAAAAAACAAATCCACCCGTTCCGGATCAAACTGCACGCCGGAATACCCCATTGCGCACAGAATCCGCCCCCAGTTCGCATCATGCCCGTAAATCGCCGCTTTGGTCAGATTCGAAGTAATCACCGCCTTGCTGAGCGTTCTCGCGTCCTCCTTACTTTTCGCGCCAACCACCCGGACTTCAAACAGCGCCGTCGCACCCTCCCCGTCTCCTGCTATCTGCTTTGCCAGAGAGGTATTCACCTCATTTAACGCCCTGCAAAACGCTTCATAATCCGCATTTTTTTCCGTTATCACCGGATTGCCCGCCGCACCGTTCGCAAGCAGCAGCACCGTATCGTTCGTAGAGGTATCCCCGTCCACCGAAACCATATTATAGGTATCCACAATATCCGCCCGCAGCGCCTCCTGCAAAAGTTCCTTAGAAATAGCCGCATCTGTCGTAAGAAAGCTTAACATCGTGCACATATTCGGATGGATCATGCCCGATCCCTTGCACATGCCGCCCACCGTTACCGTAACGCCGCCCGCTTCAAACGAAACCGCCGCTTCCTTTTCATGCGTATCCGTCGTCATAATCGCACGCGCCGCTTCCCGCCCCGCTTTTTGAGATAGGAAGAGCGTCGTGTAGGGAAAGAGTGTGGTACCATGTGTATATCTCG
>CAMSEJ010000123.1 GCA_947057405.1 uncultured Roseburia sp. | reverse complement strand
CAACACATAGCGAATGATGTATTTTAACATGCTTTCCGCAAGCACCATGTCGTCGTTCAGATCCGCAAACGCAATCTCCGGCTCAATCATCCAAAATTCCGCCGCATGGCGCGTGGTGTTGGAATTTTCGGCACGGAAGGTCGGTCCGAAGGTATAGATATTTTTAAATGCCATCGCATACGTTTCGCCGTTTAACTGCCCGCTGACTGTAAGGTTGGTGGGTTTGCCGAAAAAGTCTTTTGCATAATCCACTTCCCCGTCCGCAAGCCGCGGCAGATGCTCCGGATCGAGCGTAGAGACACGGAACATTTCCCCTGCCCCTTCGCAGTCGCTTCCGGTGATAATCGGCGTATGCACGTACACAAAATCCCGTTCCTGGAAAAATTTGTGAATCGCGTATGCAATCAGAGAACGCACGCGGAATACCGCTTCAAATGTATTGGTACGCGGACGCAGATGGGAAATCGTGCGCAAATACTCAAATGTATGGCGTTTTTTCTGAAGCGGATAATCCGGTGCGGACCCGCCTTCGATCTGCACGTCGTCCGCCTGTATTTCAAACGGCTGCTTGGCCTGCGGAGTCGCTACCAGCCTGCCGGTGGCAATAACTGCCGCTCCGACATTTAATTTTTCCACTGCGGCAAAATTCGGCAGCGTGTCGTGGTATACCACCTGAAGCGGCTCAAAAAACGTCCCGTCATTGACTACGATAAATCCAAAATTTTTCGAGCCGCGGATGCTCCTGACCCATCCGCCGACGGTTACTGTCTGATCCAAAAATTTTTCTTTTTCCCGGTACAAATCCCGAATGTTGGTCAATTCCATACCCTACTCTCCTTTTACCATGTTCTGCTGCGCGCAGCCGTCCCGTAAGAACGCATTCGGACGGCTGCGGCCTTTCTGCCGTTACGGCTGCTGCGTATCCTGTACGGCTTCCGTGCCCTGCACGTCTTCCGTCGCTACCTCCTGCGGTTCCTCAGCCTTCGTATATGTCACCTTTGCCTGATCCACTACCAGGCTCAGCGCTTTGTTGTCTACGTATACTCTCTGCAGGTATTTCTCGCCGGACGCCTGATCGGTTCCGTAGCTTTCGTATACTTCCTCCGCCGTTGCAAAGCCGCCGTTTGACATAATCGTTGAGACATGCTGGTTGAAGCCTTCCTGATCAAATTCCACTTTCTCCTTCTTGGCAATCGCTTCAAAAATCAGCTCCTGCTTTAAGTTCGTTTCAAGATATTCCAGGCTCTGCTCCTCGAATTCTTCCTGCGTCATATTGTAGTTGCTCTCTAAAAACTCCGAAAGCTCGGTTCCTTCCGAACAGTACTGCTTGCGGAACCCTTCCACATATTCGTCTAACCTTGCCTCCAGCAGGCCTTCCGGATAACCGGTCACCTCACACCGCTCGGTCAGCACATTGATTACGGCAGAACGGGTATCGGATTCCTTTTTCGCTTCCGCCTCCTGCTCCAGGTAAGAACGAATATCCGTATAAAATGCGTCCACGGTTTCTGCCCCGAAATTTTCCTTTACAAACGCATCGTCAATTTCTGCCGCATTTACCTTCTTCTGGATGGAATTTACCGTAAAAGTAAATGTCGCTTTCTGCCCTTTTAATTCCTCTGACTGGTAATCCTCCGGAAAGGTTACTTCCCAGTCTACCGTATCCCCGACATTGACTCCGATCAGCCCGTCGGAAAAACCCTCAATAAAGCCATTGCCCATCACCGGGTTGCTGTTGGTTGCCGTGTCAATCAGCTGATTCTCGGCGCTTCCGCCATCAAACGCTTCGCCATCCTTTTTGCCGACATAATCCACGTTTACCACGTCGCCCTGTTCCACCGTTTTCTTGGAATCATCTGCCTGATAGGGGCTGTAATAGGAAACCATCTGCTCGACATAGCTCTTTACGCTGTCGTCGTTTACCACATAATCCGCTTCGTTTAACGTTACCTCGACGTTTTTGTAATCACCCAGTTTGACATAGTCGTCTACGTTATACTCGATATTGATGCTGGCATTCGGATTGCCCGTTTCCGTTCCCTCCGTCAAAGCTTCCGTGCCCGTAGTATTCCCGGGCTTGTTCCCGCAGCCTGCGGTCAATGCAATTGCTGTACATACGAATAAAACTGCCACTGATTTTCTCTTCATTTTCTACCTCTCATACTTGTAAATTTAGTGTTATTTCTGTTTCGTTTCCAGAGTACCTGCGAAACTATAACATCTAACATACCATATTTGGACAGAAAATAAAAGGTTTTATTGCTTTTTCTTTCAAATAATGTTACAATACCTTCTGGATTACAGGCAGAATGCCCCATCCGGCATATACGGCGGGCATTTTTTACTGGTTCGTTTGACTGATTTTTATAGAAGGAGGAGTGTATTGTGTCAACGGTTACGATTGTATTACTGGTACTCACAGTAATATTGGCCATCGGCCTGGCTGTTTTGTACTTTGTGGGGAAGCGCATGCAAAAAAAGCAGGCAGAACAGCAGTCACAAATCCAGGCTGCTGCCCAGACGGTTTCCATGCTGATTATTGACAAGAAAAAGATGAAACTCAAAGACGCCGGACTGCCGCCCGCCGTCGTAGAAAAGACCCCGCGGATCATGCGCGGATCCAAGATCCCGGTTGTAAAAGCCAAAGCCGGCCCGAAGATTATGATATTTATCTGTGATGCCGCTATTTTTGACAGTATTCCGGTCAAAAAAGAAGTGAAGGCAGTGGTAAGTGGACTTTATATCACTTCCGTAAAAGGAATGCGCGGACCGATTGCATCGGCTGAGCCGGTCAAGAAAGGGCTTCTGGCAAAGCTTCAGAGAAAATACCGGGAAACCAGTGCAAAAATACAGAAATAAACTGCCGCAAAGGCGCCGCAGGATGGTTTTTATCGTCCTGCGGCGCTTTTTAAAAGCGGTCGGGTAATCCGTTGTATTCCGGAGCGGAGTCGGTTTTTTCAATAACCTAAGAGCAGATATGGAACTCCCTGCTTTCCTTAGACTGAATCGCCATTTTGATATTGCAGTTTGCCAGATGCTCATAATTGAGCTCCAGGGCGTATTCCACCTTGACGCGGATATCGTCCTCTTCCTCCTGGATATCAATATTCTTTGCATGGATCCCGAGCATCAGACTGCCGAACGGCGTGTCATAGCATGTGACGTTTTTCTTGTTCTTTTCAAACGTCATATGTACGTTGGCAACCCCTTTTTTGATAATATCAATACAGTCCTCCTGCAGCTTGATGATATTCTTTGTCGTCCCGTCAAAGCCCTCTATGACCTCGTCGTAGATTACGTAATGCTTGTTGTTCTTTTTATAGTAATCTCCCGCCATGATTACCTCAACCGGTTCTAAGTCCTCTTCCTCCTGCTTTGTAAACTGCATGCCCCGAATTGTTACGAGTACTTCTTTTGTCATATGTAATCTCTCCTGTAAGTTTAATCCTCCTTATTATAATGTATTTGCATTTAAAATGCAATTCTCCTATTTATGGGAGTTTAAAAGATATTCTACCGAAACAGCCCCAGATACTTAAACCCAACCCGGATCTTCCCTTCCGCCATCATTTCGTCATAATCCTCTTTCGTCAGCGTCCGGCGAAGCTTTTCGTCCGAATCCTCGTCTGCGATTTCATATGCGCTGTTGGCAAAGCACAGATTCGGATACATCACGCACCACCAGTTCTTTCCCGCACCGTCTCCGATTACAACCCGAAGCGCCCGGTATGTCCCGCCCGGAAACGTATAGCTCCCGTAGGTTTTCTCCGGAAAATCCGCATCCTGCACCGTCGCCTCAACTTCATAATCGTACCCTTCCTCCGCAATCACCTCTTCTGCAAAACCCGTAATCTCCTCCAAATGCCCGGTTACCACTTCTTCGCATTCCTTCAAATCCGTTACCCCGTCAAGCGCTTCCCCCAGATACGCCCCAATCCTGTCCCGCACCTTAAGCTTGAGCTCCTGATCCGCTTTGGAATCACTGTTGGCAAGCACATGAAAGCGCAGAATCCGCTCCGCAATCCCCTCCTGAAGCCTGTGTGTACGATAGCAAAACGCTCCGAATATCAGGCTGCATCCCATCACTCCATACCAAAACATCTGTATCATTTTTTTCATGATCATTTCCTCCCGTCATTTTCATCGGGCAGTTCGGATCTGCCCGCATCCGAATCGGACAGATCCAAATCCCTTCTGAAACAATCCTTCCCGGTTTTCGGAACCTTATACATTCTTTTTATCCTTTTTCATTCAAAAGCACGACCTCTATCTCAAACCCGCACTCCAACTCGTCCACATACCTTCCCGGATCCCGTTTGTATTCCTCGTACTTCTCCTTACTGCACATCCCAAGCTTATAAAAGCTGTTCGTAATATCAATCCGTTTTGCTTTTAAAAGCTCCTTCGCGCTCTCCTCTAACTGTACGGTCAGCCAGTTTTTAATCTCCTGACGTATCTCATTCTCCTTTGGCTCCTCTAATTTCGTATTCTGCTCCACAACTACCTCAACCCGGATCCGCTCCGTATAGTGTACCCCGTCTCCGCGTGAAAATCCGCCTCTCGCCCGGATCCGGTTGATTGTAATCGCAGTCCCGTCGTGTAAAGAAAACATCAGCTTTTTCAATTTCCCCTGGCTCAGATAGGAAAGCACCGCTTCGTTCACCCCGATTTCCCCCCGCGGGATGCCGCCCGCAACCGCATAGTAGCTCTCAATAACGGGGATGCCTCCTTTTTCCTCCAGTACCGGCACCAGCAGAAGCTGCTCCTTATTCGCCATGTCGTTAAACAAATCCCCCAGCGTAACGGCGTCTTTTAACTTATAATCCTCACGGGTTTCTATCATTTCCTCCAGATAGCTTCCGATTGCCGTATCCAGATTTTCATCAAGCGCCAGAATTTGTTCCGCGTCCCCGGCAAAAAACAGCAGGGTATTTCTTGCAATCAGGCTCTGTTTGCCGCAAATCTCCAGAAAATCGGAAAGCGCTTTTTCATCCTCCACAAAATCCTCCGAAAGAATCAGCACTTTCATATGGTTATAATCCAAAATCTTATTGGTCTGGTTCGCATATTTGGAAATCCCCGTAAAGAAATCCTTTTCTTCAATAAAGAAATCCGTCCCGCTCTCACTGTCTGCATTTTCGTTGGCAATTTTGGATAAATCCTGGAATTTATAGCTGATCCGACAGGCACCCTGCCTGCTGTCGATCCCCATTGCCAGCGGAAATTTCCGGTTTTCCAGTTCCGTCGTACTGCAGCCGGACAGGCACACCAGGGAAAAAAACAACGCAAAGCAGGAAGCGGCATGCCTCCCTTTTCCCGGGAATTTAAGGATCAGAAATGCCAAAAGCGGAAGCACCACCACAAGCGGCGTTGCAGCGTACAAAAAGATCCGCTGCAAAAGCTCCGTAAACACAAACGAACGGTAGCTGCATACGGAAATTCCGAACAGCAAAACGGCTGCCAGAAAAATCCACCCCTTTTCCCGTTTCCCTTTTGTAAATTCTTTCAGGTTTTCGGCCGCATAGAACATACTGCTGCTCAAAAGGGCAAAGACCGTAAAAAACCAGATGGCAACCATCAGCGCATCCTGTCTCTGCAAAAAACCGCCCGGAATCTGGATCATGCTCATCAGCGTCACGGCCGGGTATTCCAGCTGACGCATGGAAGATACCCCGAACATTCCCTGTAAGACGGCCTACAGCACCAAAAGCACCGCGCCGCAAAACAGCACCGCCGCTGTGCAGGCGCCGCGGACGGATGTCCGCTTTCTTGCAAACGGCGCTAAAAACAGGGCGATTCCGGACAGAGAAAATACCTCAAAGCTAAAATATGCGCCAATGGAGATTTTCTTTACCGGGCCTGCAAACAGGGGAAACAGCCGGGCAGGCTCAATATCCCTTGCCGCAAAAAACAGCATTACAAACAGCGGCAGCATTAAAAACCAGAACAGGATCTCATAAATCCTTGCCCGCCCTTCGATTCCCTGGAACACCGCATAGACACAAAGCCCTAAAATCCCCGCCGTGATCCAGTAAAACGACTGCTCCTTCAACAGCTCCGAAACAATCAGATGCCCGAAAATATAGGTGGCATAGCCGCCCAGGCACAAAAAATACAACGCATAGCCCAGCACCGCAATTGTCCCGAACACCCTTCCGAAGCAGCGCTTTAAGCACGCCGGATACGTCTCACCCTCTTCCATTGCAGTGACCACGCCCCCAATCAGAAAACAGTAGACAAGCCCCGCAAACAGCCCTGTCAAAATGGCGGCAAGTCCGCCTCCGCCGGCGCTTCCCGCAAGCGCCGGCGGCAGAAGAAGCGTACCGACACCCATCAGATCATATGTGAGCAGACGGAACATCTGCCGTTTTGAAATCTTATTATTTACTGAAAACATCATGATCCTTCCTTCTCAAACGTACTCTCTGGTTTCTTTTCGCATAAATCGGACGGCGACGCAGCAGAAACAGCGGCTGGCGAATCAGCGAATCCCGCTCATCGTCGTACCGGTTTAAATCCGCGCCGACAAACGGCATCAGATACGGTATGCCAAAGCTCCTCAGATGGGAGAGATGGATCAGCACCAGTAACAGCCCGTACAAGAACCCGTAAAATCCAAGCCAGGAAGACAGGAAAATAAACAAAAACTTTAACAGGCGAAACGACGTCGCGAATTCCTCATTGGGAATGGCAAACGAACAGAGCGCCGTAAACGCCACAACAATCACGACAATCGGACTTACGATATTTGCCTCTACCGCCGCCTGCCCGATAATCAGCCCTCCTACAATCCCAATCGTATTACCCATTGCCCCGGGCAGGCGCACTCCGGCTTCCCGCAACAGCTCAAACGCAATCTCCATAATCAGTACTTCCACCACTGCCGGAAACGGTACGCCCTGCCTGGCCGCCGCAAACGACAAAAGCAGCGTTGTCGGCAGAACCTGTGTGTGGAAATTGGTCACTGCCAGATAGAGCCCCGGCACGGTCATTGCAAAAAATGCCGCCATATACCGCAGCAGCCTGCCAAACGAGGCGATTTCCCAGCGGTTGTACATGTCGTCGCTTGTTTTGATAAACGAATTGTAATCCGTCGGCAGAATCAGCCCCGTCGGGGAGTTATCCACCAGAACTACAATACGCCCTTCCAAAATCGACATGGCGGCACGGTCCGGCCGCTGTGTCGTCATAAACTGCGGAAACGGAGAATACCACTTTTCCTCGGAGAGCTGCTCAATCATGCCGCTGTCTAAAATTCCGTCGATTTCATAACGGTTCAGCCGGCGCCTGACTTCTTCAAGCAGTCCCGGATACAGATCGGAAGAGCACACGTCTGAACTCCAGTCACATGGCATGATC
>CAMSEJ010000122.1 GCA_947057405.1 uncultured Roseburia sp. | reverse complement strand
ACTGTAAATCTGCTGCAAATTGCTTCGGTGGTTCGAATCCACCTCTGCCCATTTAGTTTCATCCGGTATGATTACAGGGATGGAGGAGAAATGCCCGCGTGGCGGAACTGGCAGACGCGCAGGACTTAAAATCCTGTTGTAGCAATACAGTACCGGTTCGATTCCGGTCGCGGGCATTATTTTTATGGATTGGTAAAGCAGGCTGCCATAGAGCAAGGAGTTTGGCGTCAGGCTTTCTGTCATCAAGGCCATGGTGATAGAAGGCGCTGGCGCTGTTTTTATACACATTCCGGCAAGATATTCCCCCTATTTCTAAAATATGGTTAAGCTCCGGCAAAATTTTGCCGATATAATATGGGTTAACTATATGTAAAAAACAGGAAAGGAAAGTGAACATGAAAAGATTGATGGCAGCATTGCTCACCGGCTGTCTGGCATTCCAGGCATGGATAGGCGTGGCCACGCCTGTTTACGGGGCAGAGGTTCCTGCGGGGACGGCTGTGGAAAGCAGCCTCCCGGGCCAACCGGATGCCCTGACGGATGAGGAAGACGTAAGCCGCTCCGGTGCGGTAAGCCGGGCGGCAGGACAGGAAGAAAGTATCATTGAGGTTGAAGTCCGCTCCTTAGAGCGTTTTCCTTTGAAGGGAACCGCGCAGGTAGTGCTGCATGGCAGCGGCGGTGAAGTTGTAAAATCCGAAACGCTGGATTTTGGCGGTTCGGACGCTTCCTCAAGGACAGCCCGGTTTGATGTCCCGGCAGGGGATTATACCGCAGAGGTATCCGCATCCGGGTTTGCATCCTACAGACAGCAGATCCACGCAGACGCGAACTGGAGCAACCGTATTCTGGTCTGTACGGCACGGACGGAGGACGAAGGCGGCAGTACGGCCGGGTGGCTTTGTCCCGGTGATGTAGACGGGGACGGAACGATCAGCGAAACGGATACCCGGATGCTTACCGATGCGGTCCGGAACGGATCCTCCGATGCGAAATATGATATAAACGGCGACGGCAAAACGGATTTGGCAGACCTGCAGTCTGCCGTACAAAGCCTTGGAGAAAGCAGCACATCCCAGATCCAGAAACGGGCGCTGCTTCAGAATGCACAGGCAAGCGAGGGTACGACGGTAGAAGGCAGTATGGAAGATTTCTTAAACCATACCGGTTCGATTACGTTAAAGCCTGCGGATACGGATGCGCAGATTTCTAAAGAAAACCCGGTGGGGATGGAATTTACGCTTGCACCCGAGGAAACGGCCAATCCGCAGGAGGTTCCGGAAATCGGGGGTTTAACCATCCACGCTTCGGGCGATCTGGATGAGGACGGAAATGTTGTCAGCGATATAGCGGACGGGGAAGCCGTGATTGCATACCTGGATGCCGACGGCAACGAACAGGAAGAGGCGATTTCCTTAGTGCCGACTGAGGCGCCAAAAGGCATCCTCGCAAAGCTGAGACGGGCGTTGGCAAGCTTTTCGATTGTTTCGGGCGCAAGCGTAAGCGTAGAAGCGGACGGTTCGCTTGTGCTTGATTTTGGGGCGCAGGTTGCCGTAAAGCGCGTTATGATTAAGATTACCGGAACAAGGAAAACAGAACCGCTTGTCAATATTTCCAAGGTAGAGTTTGTCAATAACATGGAAGATCGAATACCGGCTCCAAAGCTTGACATTCCGACATTGAATGTACCGGTATCGGGCGATAAAAGCCTGACCGTGTCATGGGACGCGCAGAACAACGTAAACGGGTATGAGGTATATGTGTCCGGTCCGGTTAAAAATCAGTCCGGCAACGAAACACAGATTATTCCCGTTTCCGAAACACAGTATGTAATTTCCGGCATTAACGATAAAAAAATGAAAAATTTCGAGAGGTATACGGTGAAGGTGCGTTCCGTAAACGGCGACTGGAGCAGTCCCTGGTCCGGCGAGCAGATCGGGATACCCAAGCCGCAGAAGCTGCCGGCTCCTCCGGATCTGGTAAATGCTGTAGGCGGGTATCGGCAGATTACCGTTTCCTGGAAGGATATGGACGACGCCGCCGGATATATGGTATATTACAAAAAGACCGCGGAAGCGGACAGCGCATTCCGCCCGGTTGTAGACGGGTTTACGCCGGTAACGGCAGGAACCGGCAAAATAAACGGCACAAGCTATGTGATTTCCGGACTGGAGGACGAGGTGTCCTATACGGTATATGTGATTGGATGGAATGAGCTGGGCTGGGGAAGTCCGTCGCTGCATTCTACGGCAGAAACCATCAGTACGGCGCTGCCGCACCTGCCGGAATACAAGCTTTTAAATACCTCAAACGGCCCGGGCAAGGTGACGGCGCATATTACGGCTGCGACATATGGCGGACATAGTAACGCCCATATGGAAGCAAGCCCGCTGGATACGGCCGATTCCAACCCGAAGAGCGCATGGGGGATTGTAGACGACGATTACGGCTCTTACTGGACAAAGTCCGACTGGGACGACGGCGTGGCATATCCGGCAAATGACAGAGGGGTGTATGTGACACTGGATGCGGATTACCAGATGGATTATATTACGTTTGCAGCGGCAAACGCCAAGGATTCCATTCCTTATGTTAGGGTAAGGTACTGGGATTCCAAGGAGCCAACTAAGGATAAACTTGCGTCTGCGCAGATAGTTGAGCGCAGGGATGAGCACAATAACCAGTACTTTTTGATCAGGATGGGGGAAACCATTACCGCAAACAGAGTCCACATCAGCCTGGGCAGGCCCTATGGGAATATCAAGATGATGGTCGGGGAAATGCGTTTCTATCGATACGATTCGTTAGAGCACGACATCATGGCGCTGTATGTGGATGAGATGCATACCACCCTGCGGGACGATGTGACTGGAGCAACGCTGGATGCATTAGAAGCGCGTCTGGAAACGGTGGACGAAGCCAGCGGCGAAAAACATATCTTGTATAACGAGTTAAAACTGGAGCTGAATGCGGCCCGGGATATTTTATCCTTAAACCTTTCTCCTGCTGTTGAGGTGGACAATAAGATTACGGCTTCTAAGGACGGGCATTTAGGCTTCGGCGGCCTGAATCCATGGCAGCCGCTCGGCAAGGTTGCATACGAAGGGGAAACCATTATTGTTTATGTGGGGCATAACACGAAGCGGGTAGGCGAAAATACCAATCTGCGCCTGATTGCCACACAGCATCATGCAGAGTCAAACTGCCCGCTGGACGGCGCGAACTTAAAAGTCGGAAGAAATGAGCTTACGTTCCGCAAACGCCTCTCTTCCAACGATTTCGAGCATGGCGGCCAGCTGTACGTTCAATACCAGGCGAATAATCCGTCAGACAAATACGCCATCCGCATTCAGGGCGGAGACAGCATTCCGGCTCTGGTGGTAAACGGCAAGACCGGAGAGGAACGTACACAGGCGATCCGCCAGTACGTAACCGACCTGGAGCGCTATGTGGGTACCATTGAAACGACCCACAACAAGAGGCATTTGGGGACTCAGAATGTAGATTATGCGTATGACCAGGCGAACTGCCTTTTGAATGCGACGGATATTATGATGGATCAGATGATGTATTCCGTGCCCGCGACACAGGTTTGGGCAGGTATCAAAAATGCGGCGGATAAGGTAACGAAACTGGATAACGCATTAAAGGCGATGGAAGACACCATGACGCTGTTTTACCAGCACAAGGGGTTAAGTAATTCGGCCGGAACAGCCAGGGGCAACAATGCATTGCCGGCACAGCATTTGAATATCCGTTACATGCGGATGTTTGCCGGCGCGTTTATGTACGCTTCCGGCAACCATATCGGAATCGAATGGGGGTCTACGACGCTTGTCAGCGGGCCGAACGACTGGAATGGCTTTGGATGGGGGATTGCGCATGAAATCGGCCATGACATCAACCAGGGTACCTATGCCGTTGCGGAGGTTACGAACAATTACTATGCACAGCTTCTGACCGGAACGGAACGGTACAAACAGGAAAATGTATACAAAAAGGTAACATCCGGCACAACCGGGCGGGCCTCCAACGTATTTACACAGCTTGCGTTGTACTGGCAGCTTCATTTGGCATACGACAACCAGTTAGATGACAGACATATTTATGACGATTACGAGGAGCAGTTTAATAACCTGTTCTTTGCAAGGGTAGATACCTATTCCAGGAATCCGGCAAAAGCGCCGCAGGCAGGCCTGACATTAAATGCAGGCGGGGATCAGAACCTGATGCGTCTGGCATGTGCGGCGGCCAATAAAAATATCCTGCCGTTTTTTGAACGCTGGGGCATGACGCCGGACGAAAATACCCGTGCCTATGCCGCTCTGTACGGCGAGCCCGAAACAAAGGCGCTTTACTATGTAAATAAAAACGCCAGGGATTACCGTGTGAACCATCCGGGGGAAGCGGGTACGATCAAAGATCAGGATGTAGTTACGGCGTCCGCTGCGGCGCACCAGAATTCCAATCAGGTTGAAATAAACATTGCAACCAATCAGGACGCCAATCTGATTTTAGGTTATGAAATCAGCCGCAGCATGACGTCAAACGGAACCAAAGAAACCAAGGTTATCGGCTTTATCCCGATTGACACGGCGGCTTCCACCGTTTATGTGGATTCGATATCGGCGATTAACAACCGGGTGATGGAATACGAAGTACGTGCAGTCGACAAATTCCTGAATTATTCCAACGCGGCATATGCCGGTGCAGCCAAAATAGAAACCGGCGGCGTATTGGATAAAACGCAGTGGACCGTAGAGACAACGATGACATCACCGGACGATGTGGCGGTTGAACCGGACGCGGAAGATCCGGACAACGGCTTCGGTGCAAATATTGCAGGGAAAAAGCTGCACACGATTGACCGTGTCATTGACAACGATCGGTCAGAGGCGGGTACATACCACGGCGTAATCAGCGGCAATACGGCGCAGATTGTAGTGGATATGCACAAAACGGAGCAGGTAACGGCCTTTAAATACCAGGGCGATGCGCTTGGCAGCGTAAATGTAGACGTTAGCTTAGACGGTGAGAACTGGACGACAGTAAAAACCGGCTTCCAGGGCTTAACCGGAGGCGGCGAGCAGACCATCTGGTTTGATTCCGTAAACGAAGAGGAACGGGACAGCTGGATCGGGACATACGACGCAAGGTATGTACGCCTGACTGCCACACAGGAAGGAAGCGTTTCCATTCAGGAAATTGAGATATGCGGCCCGTCGGGCGACAATCTGGAATTCATGCAGACCGCAGACGGCCAGCCGGCAATCGGCGTACTGAAAGAAGATTACCGGTACGGCAATGAACCGAACGACGTAATACCGGGCGGATCGCTGATATTTACCGGGAAGTACAAAGGAAATCCGGCGTACAATGTAGTGCTCCTTTACGATACGGAAGGGAATGTCATTGGGGCAAAAGACGATGTTGTAGAAGCAGGCCAGGTTATTTTTGCGGAAGTACCGGAACACGGCGAGTTGGGCGAAACCTCGGACGGTACATGGGTATACTATGTAGAGCCGGGTCAGTGGAATCAGGAAACATTACAGGCAATCAAGGGCGTGCGCGGCGAGCTGTACCGTGTAGACAATGCGCTGACGAATGAAGGAGAGCGTATTGTCAGCGATACGCTTGTGATTACAATCCCGGAAAGCCTGCCGGACATCACGCTGACGGGAAAGATACCGGAATAAATCCAATGGAAGACGGCGGGAACGGGAATGAGCCGTCTCCCGTCAGCTTCCGGAACGAAGCATATATTGGCATGCATGACATGGAGGTATAAATGAAGAACTGGATGAAATCTACATTAACGGCCTTTCTTCTGGTTGCCGTGCTTTCTGTGACGGCATTGGCAGCGGGACTGGGCAGCGGCAGGCTTACAGCAAAAGAAAATGATGTAGCCGTGTCACTCAACATTCCGGAAGGCAAGGCGGAGGCAATTACATCTTTGCGCGTGAAGCTTCGCGTATCCGTGAACAGCGGAAGTATGAAAGAGCCGGGCTTTCAGTTTGAGAAAGCGATAAAGAGCGCAGTGCAGGACGCAGCCGTAGTACCCGGGGAACAGGGCGGTTATCTGGTTGACCTGGTTATTTCCGGAAAACAGGATCAGGCGATTTTTGACAAAGAAGGCAACGTAAGCTTAGGGACACTGTCCGTACGTCCGGACAGCGAAGCGTATGATATTAAAGTGGAATTTGCAGGCATTAAGGCGCAGGGCGACCAGCCGGACGTATCCTATGTGAAAGCAGACGGGACATCGGAATTGTCGGTGCTGTTAGGGGATGCGGAGTCCGTAGTGTTAAAGAAGGATGAGGCGGATCCGCCGGAACCGCCGAAGCCGACAGAATCGACGGAGACAACCGAACAGCCGAATCCTCCGGTTCCCGAGCCTGTGACCGTAAACACACCATATTTGAATGTTTCCGCAAAATCGGGTTCCAATGTGGTTATGTTTACCTGGACAAAAATTGACGAGGCAGACGGTTATGTACTTTATGAATATGACGATAGTAAAAAGCAGTTTGCAGAGTTTCAGGCAATCACCAGCCCGTCCGTTGTTGCATTCTCCAAGAAATATACGAATGCGTCGACACACAGATTCCAGATTTGCGCATACAAGGTGACTGCAGACGGGAACCGGGTTTACAGCGCAGCAAGTACAGAAGCTGCAATTACGGTATGCCCGGCAAAGGTAAAGGGAATTGCCGCGAAGTTTAAAGGAACTTCTAAAGTGACGATCTCCTGGAAGAAGGTCAGTAAGGCCAAGGGGTATCAGATTTACCGCAGCAAGAAAAAGAACGGGAAGTATACGCTTGTTAAGACGATTAAAAAAGGTACAACGAAAAAATGCGTCCTTTCCCACAAGGCAGGCAAGACCTATTATTATAAGGTCAGGGCTTATGTGAACGGAACAAACGGAAAGCGCGTGTACGGCGCATACAGTGCGGTGAAATCACCGAAGAAGAAATAGACAGATTTCAGGAATCCCCCTGCGTATCCGGT
The DNA here is from genome assembly GCA_947057405.1 of uncultured Roseburia sp. GTDB lineage: Bacteria > Bacillota > Clostridia > Lachnospirales > Lachnospiraceae > Roseburia_B. The sequence continues at coordinate 467 of CAMSEJ010000122.1, read as the reverse complement.
GTATCGGAGACGGCAGGGGGATTTTGTGATTCCAAAACGGAATGAGTATATGCCGGATGCGGTGGAGTGAGGAAGGCTTTGCAGATGCTGTCATTTTTTACATATTGTATTACTACGAATAATAATTACAAAAATATCAGAAACGATAACTCCAATCAAGACATATACAAGATCTGCGGGTAATATATGTTCAAATAAACCTGCAATCAGAATGAAAAATGCTATGACGAACATTCCAATTCCCATTGTTGTGCACAGGCGTTTTTCATGGTATTTTGCTTTTTCTTCTTTTGTTGCTGCATTATAACCGGAAATCAGCCCGCTACCGTGTCCTGAAATTAAGATTACGGAAAGTATTACGAACACGATAATAAAGCCCATACAATCCAGTCCGGTCCGCTTGATATATCCGCTAGAGCGTGTTTGAAAAATGCTTTCCGGCAGATGTATTCCACACTTGGTGGGAG
>CAMSEJ010000121.1 GCA_947057405.1 uncultured Roseburia sp. | reverse complement strand
TCGGGCCAATTGGCTGTTCCGCATCCTCCTCCGGTTCGCCGCCCTTGAACAGCTCAACCTCTGCCAGGGTCATCATCTCGTCCGTCTCAGCGAAAGCGTTATCGCCGTCGAGCGCCTTGAGTATGGTTACATCCAGACTTCGGACTGCTTTGTTCGGGTTGAACAGGTCATCAAACGTAAAGGCCGCGTTGTCTGCCTGTGCGTCCCCCTCCAGGTCCTTCGCCTGTTCATTGGAGGTGCCGTCCGTGTAGTTGACGGTTGCTTTGAGGGAGGTTACATATCCGTTGTACTTGTTTGCATTGTGTACGACAAGCTTGCTCATCGTCTCCCTTTTCTTCGGTGCAAAATGCAGGGTTAACGGGATGTGTACGCCTTCCGTAACTTCCCATTTCAATTCAAAGTCACGTCCGATGTTGCCGTCAAACAGGCTGTCAAAGCTGTTGCCTTGGATCAGCTTTTCTACGTTTGTGCCGTCGTCTGTCGGGAAGGTATCGTTTGTAATGGTAATGTCCAGCTCTTCCTGTGTATAAGGTGTTGCAGCCGGGGGGTCTGGTTCTACCAGTTCGCTGCCCTTGAAGAACTCAATTTCCGCAAGTGTCATCATGATGGCGGTTTCTTCCCCTTTTGATGAAATCGCGCTCAGAACCGTTACATCGACGCTTGCCACATTCTTGCCTGCGGTAAAGATCTCTTCAAAGGTAAATGCCGCATTGTCTACGGACTGTTCTTCAGTCAGTGCAATCGTTTTTTCTTCTGACGAGGTTCCGTCTTCGTAATTAGCTTTTGCTTTTACGGAAGTTACAAACCCGTTTGCTTTGTTTGCATTGTGGAGCACAAGCTTGCTCATAGTAGACGGGGTTTTAAATGCAAAGTTCATGGTTACCGGCAATGTGACGTATTCCGGCAGTTTGCCGGTCTCATCCCAGTTCGTTTCAATGTTGTAAAGGAATTCAAAGTCACGCTCGATATTTCCGTCAAACAAACCGTTAAAGTTCTTCTGGTTAATCAGTCTTTCTACGTTTGTGCCGTCGTCTTCCGGCAGCTTTTCATTGGTAATTGTAATCGTAAAATCATCCTGTACGTATTTCTCAGGCTTTTCTGGAATTGACGGAGTATCTTCCGGATCTTCCCCGATTTCGCCGTTTGTGCTGTAATCCGGCCCAATCAGGATCAGGGCATGTAAATCGATTACTTCTTTATCGCTGGTAGAAATTGCTTCTTTGGCTTTCATGGTCAGTGTTACCAGCGTATCGCTTCCGTTGTATAAATCTTTGTCCCCGCGGTTTGCAAATGCAATATTCACATATGCCGAACCATCATCATAAGTTTTATTCACACACAGATTTTCCATCTGTGAAATGGCAGATGCAGATTCCAATGATACATACTCTGCTTTCGTGGAGTCATACGTGATAATCTGCCCCAGGGCGTTTACATTTGCGGCGTTGGAAACCCGGAACGTAACTGTAAATTCTTCCCCTTCTGCTACCTGCTGTGCACTTACATCTACTGCTGACGTACCCGCTACACTTCCTGTTTTCGTGGTTCCGCCGTCTAACTGGAACGTCGTATATGCATAATCATATACATCGTAATAATTATTTACATTGATATCGCCATAGCATTTCTGCACCTGATCCACAAAGTTGCTGCCATCCTTTGGAGATGTGCCAAGGTAATTTTTCAGGTTGACATAATCAGCATCTTTCATTTCTTCATTAAAGAGCGTGCTTCCCACAACAAAGCCCTTGGAGTTTGCTTCTGCATATACTTTTATTTCACTTGCAGAGAAGAAATTCCCTACCGACGCAAGCGCTGTAAACCGGATAAAGCGTGCCGCCGTATCCAAATCCATGGTTTTTGTCGCTCCCGAAGCCTGCCATTCATACGTGCCTTCCTCTTTCCAATGTACGCCGTCCAGGCTTGTTTCCAGCTTCATCTTTTTTACTGTTCCATTTCCGCCATCATCCCTTGGATAGTATTCAACCTTATCAAGCTTGTACGCCTTATCATATTCTACTGTCAAAGGCACTCCTATATCATTTCCACCCGAGTGGAACCCGCCGTCTCCTGGCTGGAATATCCTGTCAAACGCTTTATCTGCAGTACGGTCTGAATAGATTGTGCCCGGCCATGTAATACTTACTGGCTCCGGCGTGTCTTTCCATGGATCAGCGTCTGAAGTGAAAATCTGCTCGTCACTCCATGCGGAATACCCTTTTTCATTCCTTGCGCGCACCCGGTAAGTATGGGAAGATGCAAATGCAAGATCGGCATGCGTATAGCTTAATGCTGTTCCCATTGAATTCAGGACGCCATCAATTAACAGCTCATAAGAATCTGCGCCTTCTACCTCTGTCCAGTTTACAGAAATGCTCGTCGCTGTCTTTGCGCCTTCATCTTCTGTCAGGACAGGCACTTCTAATTCTTTATTTTCTACATCAGCCGGGAATTCCCCTTTATTCTCAAACCCGTCGATTACTAATGTCTGATCCGCCGTCTGCGCATCTGCCGCCGCAAATTTTACATAAAGCTTTGGAGCAACCTTCACATCTGCTACCATTGCCTTGAATGCGGTTTCTTTATCTGACGCATATGTCTCAATTTCCGGAGCCGCGTCATAGAACCATACTGCGGTCCCTGCTGCCGCTGCCGCCTTGTCAAACGCATCCTTTGAGGTTACTTCTGTTGCCTGCAGCGCCTGTCCGCCATTGCTTGCCGTAATGCCGGCCGGCTTCTTGGAAACATGCACTACAAATGTAGTGTTTTTATTCTTTTTATACCCATCATAAGAACCGGAGGACTTTTCTGCGGTCAAAGTCGCCGTTGTCCCGTTTACCTTGGATGTATATTTGGTGGTTACATGCGTTCCATAAGAAATATCCTCAAGAACCCCATATTCGGAATCTGTTTCCTCACTGTATTCAATAAACTTACCGTCATCCTCTACTGCCGTATAATCGGTATTTCCCGCAGGCCAGAACTCTACGATCCGGTTTGCTTTGTTGATCTCATCCGGAGTATTGTTCGCTTCATACTGCGGGATGATTGCGCCGTTCTTTACAAATAACGGAAGTTTCCAGATCGGGGCGTCATAACGGTTCAAATTTTGCCCGCCGCGGTACTGCTGGCCTGTAAAGAAGTCTATCCAAATTTCATTTTCATCAGGCAGGAAAATGTTATCCCTCACATCATTGCCTTCATCATCCGCATCCGTGTCCTGGTAAACCGGGGCCACCAGCATATTTTTGCCAAACATATACTGATACTGCATATTCTTGCTGTATGCATAAGCTTCATCCGGATACTCTAAGAACATGGCGCGGATCATCGGAAGCCCGGTGTCGTTGTTGCCCGTATCCATATTGGACGCCGAAAATGCTGATGTATACAGATATGGCATCAATTTTGATTTCAGCTTCAAATACATACGGTTGATTCCGGTATACGGATCGCCGAACGTATACGGCATCTTTGCAGTCGATCCCCAGCCGTCCATAATCATCATGATCGATGAAAAAGTCTTCCACTGGTAATCCCTGGATAAAATGATGGGGCTTCCGCCGCCGTGGATTCCGTCTATATCACTTCCGATATTCGGATTACCGCTTAATGACGTGCCAATGTAAGTCGGGATATGGAAACGTATGTATTCCCAGTTGCCGCCGCTCTGATCGCCTGTCCAGACTCCGTTATAGCGATGCGAACCGGCCCAGCCGCACACCGAAATAAGGTTCGGGCGTACCCCTGACACTCTGGATGCTATGTCATAGGAAGACTTTACGCCGTCAAGCTGCATGGAATATCCGGCTCCTACCCATGCCACGTCTGTTTTCAGGGTCGTAACGCCTGCGCCGACTTCTTTTTCAAAATCGCGCAGGATATGCCAGTATGTATTCGGATTGGAATCCGGCACCAGGTAGCTCTGTGTCCAAAGGCCTGCCGCCACGCCTTTTGACGCCGCATATTCTGCAAACAGCCTTAAATTTTCTATATTTGCGTCGATTGCGTCAATCCTTTCCTTAGAACTGCTCCCGTCTGCATTTACGCCTCCGGTCATGCGGTATCCGTTCTTTCCGTAACCCGTCCCATAGCCGTCGTTCGGCAGGAAATATCCTAACGGCATGTCATAGTCCCTGTACTCATCAATGAGCGCCCGCGCGGACCACTTATACGGACACGTCGCATCCGGGAAATTGTCCGTCAGTACGGTTGGTACTTCGCCATTTAAGCTCTCTGCCTCCATTCCGTCTCTCAGGATAAATTCTGCGCTCATCCCGCTTTCATATCTCGTCCAGCCGCCTGCGCCGCCTGCCGGATCCGTTCCTTTGAACGACCACGCCTTGCTGCCTGCTGTCTGCGTGTCAGACCATGCATCACGGTTATATGCATTCAGATGGCCTGCATAAAATCCATATTCCGGCAGCAGGATCGGATTTCCGGTTACCTTATAGTAATCCTGCAAAATCTCCTGCGTTAGGTTTCTTCCGTTACCCGGTTCAGTAACAAAATAGTATGCATCGTATTCTTCTTCATTATGGAGCGTTGTAATTGCTTCTGTATTCGACCTGCCAAAATCATACCTTCCAGGTTTAAACGTATTCCTTAAGACGCCATAGCCGCTTGTCGTATAATAAAACGGACTCGGGGATGCCACGCCGCCGTCTGTCCAACCCCCGTTGGCGATTGAAATTGCTTCCCCGGTATGGACAAACCGGCCATTCTGCGTACCGCCGCCATAAAAGTTCTCACCGTTCTGCTTCTTTATGGTCTGAACGGTGTTGCCTGTGGAAATACTAAGCGCTGCTTCCTCTTCCATTACCGTCTTATTTTTCTCTTTGACTGTCATTTTCGCCGTGTTTTTGTCAAAGATAATGGATACATCACCGCTTTTCACGGTATAGGAACTGTTATCGCTTGTAACTGCTGCCTCCGGATGGGAATACTTCTCTGATTCATCCGGATACTGCTGGATAATACCCTTATGGCTGCTGCTGTTGGGAGCCGCATACTTGGAGAACTCCCCGGACGGGTCTACGTTGTAACGGAAAATCCCGTCTTCTAGGAACGTAAGCTTTCCCTTGATATTGTCGTTGAACGTTACCCAGACAATATTGTTTTTGTCTTTGTCAACTTCAACAGACTTGACTTCTGTGAGCTGTCCGGTAAAATCAGCCGCTTTGGCCTGCATGGGAACCGCAGGGATCAAAGAAGCGGCCATACCGAACGCCGTCACAAGCGCTGTGGCTTTTTTGGCAAATGTTCTTGCCCGTTTCAATCTGCTCATGTTTTTCCTCCTTTTTTTGCATTAACATACTGCATGAACATATTATTGTTTATTGAATCCCATATATTTACAGGTTTTTGTCTGCATCAGAAGAAGTTTTACGACATTGTTACGACAGGTATTGTCCTACTCCATCCGGTAGAGATTCTCAAATTTCTGCATTTCTTTTTCGAGCTCGTCCTCTGTCACATGAACGTATAAATCCATTGTCATCGCGATGTTGGCGTGCCCTAAAATTTTCTGTAAGGTTTTGGGCTTCATCCCCGATTCAATGCACCTTGTGGCAAACGTATGCCTTAATGTGTGCATGGAAATTCGTTCAATACCGGCTTTTGTACAGATTTTATTCAGACTTTGGTCATAGTTGGAGTTCGGGATCAGTCTTCCGTTTCGGTTTAGAAATACATGCTCTGTAAATTCCGGAAAAACATGCTCCTGTTTGTAGGATGCCGGGCGGCATTTAATTTCCATAAGCAAATCATACGCCGTCTGCGTCATTGGGATATCCCGTTGTCCCGCACTGGTTTTTAATTCGCCCGTAACAAACCGGTTCCGGTTGGAATCATGGGTGACATTGCGCCGGATGTGTATCATACGGTTTTGAAAATCGAGATCGCTCCATTTCAATCCGCGCAGTTCGCTTGACCGGATTCCTGTCTGCAAGACAAACAGATAATGGCTGTAATGAATGCTTTCTTTGGCTGCGGTCAGAAACCGTTCCTGTTTTTCTAAAGTTAAAACCTTGGCATTTTTGTTTTTCTGTTTTGGACATTTGACGCTTTTGGAAACCGGATTTGCGGAAATAATGCCGTTTTCCAGCGCATCCGCAAACATGGCGGACAAGGTTACCCGTGTTCGTTCCATGCTGGCGCCCGCATATCCCTGGTTGTCCATTACGTTTAATATGTTTTGGCAATGCATCGGCCTTACCTCGCCTATCAGCATGCTGCCGATGATTCCCCTGACATTTTTTTCGTAGCGGTCCCGATAGCTTCTAAGGGTGCTCCATCTTACGGTTTTTTCTTTGATTTCAGTGATCCAGTAAGAAAACCATGCATCGACCGTTATTTTTGCAGAGCTGCCGATTTGTCCGTGTGCATCCTCGTATTTGGCCTCTGCCAGCCAGCTGCGTGCCGCTGCAGGCTTGTCAAAATACTTTTCAATTCGTTTTCCTGATTTGCTTTTAAACTTGGCTGAGTATCTCCCGTCCCTGCGCTGCGTGATTCCTATGCCCAGTTCTTTTCCTTTGAGTGATTTTCCCATAATTGGTTCTCCTTTCTGAAAAAACGGATACGGCATCATAAATTCTATTTGATCTGGTATCTTGGGATTTCGTTTTTCCAGGTTACAGTATAACTTTGAATTCGGTCTGACGGGAGACGGAAGCGCAAAAGCGTGTGCGGGAATTACGACATTTTTACGACATTATATAAAGATGAAGTTCAAATCCGGAATGTTACACCAAACATTACGGTTTTTAATAAAAATAATCAGCAACATACCGTGGCATTTTCCATTTTCTGGTCGCTTTTTTAGCAGATCTTATAAAGCATAATTGAAAAGTTATAAAAAAATATAAAAATAGATAAACAAAAAATCGAAAAATATGTTATGATAATATCATCATGCAGTATGTTCATGCAAAAAAAGGAGGAAAAGAATGAGCAAACTAAAAAGGGCAAGAACATTTGCCAAAAAAGCCACAGCGCTTGTCACTGTGTTCGGCATGGCCGCTTCATTGATTCCTGCAGTACCGATGCAGGTCAAAGCAGATGATTTTACGGGCCAGCTCACACAGGTCAAGTCCGTCGAAAAAGACGCAAAAGACAAGAACATTGTCTGGGTGACGTTCAACAACGACGTCAGGGGTAAGATTACATTCCTGGAAGACGGGATTTTCCGTTATAACGTAGACCCGTCCGGAGAATTCTCGAAGTATGCAACCCCAAGGCAAAGCAGCCATATGGGAAGAATTCAGCAGTATCCGGATGAATCCTCAAATTATTCTCATCCGGAAGCAACCGTTACAAACAGCGACGAAGCTTTTACCGTAAAAAGCGGCGACGTTTCGATTGTCTTCGATAAAGCTACGGCAAAGATGACAATCAAAGAAAAAGAAAAGGTAGTTATGCAGGAGAAAGAAGCTCTTTCCATTGCAGGAAATGAAACCGTCCAGACATTAGTAAAGCAGGACAGATCGGAAGAGCACACGTCTGAACTCCAGTCACATGGCATGATCT
>CAMSEJ010000120.1 GCA_947057405.1 uncultured Roseburia sp. | reverse complement strand
CCTACACGACGCTCTTCCGATCTAATAAAATTGTTGCAATCGGCGCTTCCACAGGCGGAACGGAAGCGATTTTCCATGTAGTTAAGGGCTTTGGCAAGGATATCCCCGGCGTCGTTGCGACGCAGCATATGCCGCCGGGATTTACCGCAATGTACGCAAAGCGGTTAAACGACCAGAGCCAGCTTGTGGTAAAAGAAGCGCAGACCGGCGATCTGGTGCTGCCCGGGCATATGCTTGTTGCGCCCGGCGGGGATGCGCATATGCGCCTGCTCAAAGTGAACGGCGTTTATCAGGTAGAAGTGAAGAGGGGCCCGAAGGTAAACGGGCACTGCCCGTCGGTCGACGTGCTTTTTGATTCCGTTGCAAAATCGGCGGGACGCGATGCGGTCGGGATTATCCTCACCGGAATGGGCGGTGACGGAGCAAAAGGCCTGCTTGCGATGCGCAGGGCAGGCGCAAAGACAATCGGGCAGGACGAATCGACCTGCGTGGTTTATGGGATGCCCAAAGTGGCTTATGATCTGGGTGCCGTGGAATATCAGGAAAAACTTTCCGATATTGCAGGCAGGACATACGCATTATTAAATAGAATGTAAAGGAGGGGAGCATATGAAGATTTTGCTGGCAGAAGATGATTTTGCTACAAGGAAGTTTATGCTTAATTTCCTGTCAAAGTACGGTGAGTGTGACGTCACGGTCGATGGGATGGAAGCAGTGGACGCATTCATGATGGCTTTGGAGGATGACGAACCCTATGACCTGGTGTGCCTGGATATTATGATGCCGGTTATGGACGGCTATCAGTCACTTGTCGGTATCCGGAATCTGGAAAAAGAGAGGAATATTCCGGAGGACAAAGCAGTAAAAGTAATAATGACAACAGCCTTAAACCAGGAAAAAAATGTCAAAATGGCGTTTGAACTGGGCTGTACGATTTATTCCGGCAAGCCGATCGACAAGGATCGGTTTGAACAGGCGCTAAAGAAGCTTGGCCTGGTATAAGGCGCATAATAGAAAGAATATGCAGGAAAGGAGAATGACATGGCTGAAGAATTTAACAATGAAGGAATGCTGGACATATACCTGTTTGAAAACCAGCAGTTATTGGAGCAGCTTCAGGAAATGGTTTTGGATCAAAAAGATGAGGACTGCTTTGATGAAGACAGCATAAATGAAATTTTCAGGACTATGCATACCATCAAAGGCTCGTCCGGGATCATGATGTTTGACAATATTACGGCGGTATCACACAAGCTGGAGGACGTCTTTTATTTTCTGAGGGAATCCCATCCGGACAATGTACCGCATATGGAACTGGTAGAGCATGTACTGGCAGTCGAAGATTTTATTTCCAATGAAATGGATAAGATAAGCAACGGCGATCCTGCGGACGGGGATGCTACGGGGATTGTAGCCGACTTAGACGCGTTCCTTACGAAAATTAAAGGAGGGGGCGAAGAACCCGCAGGAGGGGGTTCCGCAGCAAAGCCTGCGCCGGTAGGAAACACCGGCACGAAGGAACAGCCCAGGCAGTTTTACATAGCGCCTACGGCTACGGAGGACAGCCGGTTTTATAAAATTTATATTACATTTTATCCGGATACGGAAATGGTGAATGTCCATGCCTATAAAACGGTATATGCATTAAAAGAGATAGCGGAGGATCTGCTGTATTCTCCGGAAGAGGTCATTACGGACGAAAACTGTGCGGAAGTGATCCTGCAGGAAGGCTTTAAAATCCTTCTGCAGACAAAGAGCAGCCTGGACGAACTCAAAGAAATCGTAAAAGAAGGCTATGAGATCAGCAAGGTAGAGTTTTTTGAATGCAAGGCGGAGGAATTCTTACAGGGATTTGATTTCGGCGGGCCGATAGACCTTGAATCAAGCGTGCAGGAAATTGAGGCACGGGCAGAAAATGCTGGCAAAGAAGAAGGTGGTGCGGAAAAGAAACCCCAGGAAAAGGCTCAGATTGCACCGGGAGATTTTGTCGTGCAGTCCAAAGAGCCGGGTAAGCAGAAGAAGCTGGCTAGGGATAAGCCAAAAGCGGAGAAGGCTTCCTTTATCAGCGTAAACGTAAGCAAAATGGATCAGCTGATGGATCTGATCGGAGAGCTGGTTATTTCAGAATCGGTGGTATTGCAGAATCCGGATCTGAAAGTGCCCGGGTTAAACTTAAACAACTTTAACAAGGCGGCCGCACAGATGTCCAAGATATCGACGGATCTGCAGAATGTTATTATGTCCATGCGAATGGTTCCGCTGACCAATACGTTTCAGAAGATGAACCGAATCGTGTTTGACGTATCCAGAAAGCTTGGCAAAGACATTGAGTTTGAGATGGTCGGGGAGCACACGGAAGTGGATAAGAACATTATTGAGCACATTTCCGACCCTCTGATGCATATGGTCCGCAATGCGGTAGACCACGGAATCGAAACCAATGAAGAGCGCAAAGAAAGCGGCAAAACGGCAAAAGGAAAGGTAACGCTTTCCGCCAAAACGGAAGCGGGCAAGGTTTGGATCAGCGTAGAGGACAACGGAAAAGGGCTTGACCGGGTTAAGATCATGGAAAAAGCCAGGAAGCAGGGGCTTTTGGAAGACGGCAAGCCGGAGGCGGCCTATACGGACAAGGAAGTGTACCAGTTTATTACGCAGCCGGGCTTTTCAACCAACGAAAAGGTTACGGAGTATTCCGGCAGGGGCGTAGGTATGGACGTTGTAGTACAGAACTTACAGTCGGTCGGCGGTGCGCTTGACATTGACAGTACGCCGGGCCAGGGAAGTATCATGAGCTTAAAAATTCCGCTTACGCTTGCAATTATCGACGGGATTGTTATGGAAACAGGGGATGCATCCTTTGTTATTGAAACCGGTGTTATCAAAGAGTTTGTACGCGTGACGGAAGAAATGATGATTCATGAGCCAAGCGGGGACGAATACATTATGATACGAGGCGAATGCTTCCCGGTGTTAAGGTTAGGCGAGTGGTACGGTATGGAGCAGCAGCAGTTCCGGCAGTCCGTGGAAGACGGCATGATGCTGATTATCGAGATGGAAGACAGGGAGCTTTGTCTGTTTGTAGACAAATTAATCGGCGAGCAGGAGATTGTTGTAAAACCGATCCCATCTTATATCAAGAAGGTAAAGGGCCTTTCGGGATGTACGCAGCTTGGCGACGGCAGCATTGCCCTGATATTGGATCCTGCCGGGTTAATGTAAATTTATAGAAAGGAACGGTATCCATATGGATCAGTTGAGCGAGTTGAAAAAACAGGTAGATGAGGCTCTGATAGCAACCAATGCGGACGGGGACGATTCACAGAAGTGCAAATATATGACTTTTAAATCCGGAAATGAGTTTTACGGCCTGAAAATCCAATATGTAAATGAGATTATCCAGATCCCGCCGATTACCGCCATTCCCAGGACAGAGGATTATATTAAGGGCCTGATCAATTTAAGAGGAAAGATCATCCCTGTGATTGACGTGCGTTTGCGGTTTAAGCAAGAGCCGTTAAAGTATGATGAAAGAACCTGTATCATTGTAGTGATTGTAAACGCGATGACAGTCGGATTGATCGTTGAGAAAATTGCTGATGTAATTGAGATAAAGGAAGACAATATACTGCCGCCGCCCAAAATGGGGCGCGTGGAACGTGCGAACCACCGGTTTGTATACGGTATCGCAAGGGTTGGGAATTCCGTGAAATTACTGCTCGATCCCGATCGGTTATTAAATGATGAAGATTTATCGGCTATAGAACTGTCAAATAACAATATGATTGCAATGAAAGAGTGAGAGGTATGAACATGAAAGACATGAAGATGAAAACTAAGCTGATACTGGGCTTTGCTATTCCGATTTTGCTGACATTATTCAATATTATTATCAGTAATATGTCGACAAAAAGGGCGGCTTCCATCGTGGAAGCTGCAAGGCAGGAGTCTTATGTCAGGAATGCGACGATATTTACCGTTGTAGTAGCCGTAATATCCATTGGGGTTACCATATTTGTGGCATCCGCACTGGTTAAGGTCATTGAGAAATCCGTGCTGCAGCTTTCGGAAGCGGCAGACGAAATTGCAAAAGGCCATGTAAATGTGGAAATGGTAAAATATAACAATGACGAATTTGGCGATTTGGTTGACAAATACCGCCAGGTTATTGATAATATCAAATATCAGGCCACCGTCGCGGAAGAAGTTTCCAAAGGTAATCTGACGATTTCGGTTAATCCGAAGTCCCCGGACGACATTCTGGGTCATTCCTTGAAGAAATTAGTAGAGGATAACCTGCGTACCTTAAGCAACATTAGCGACGCGGGCACACAGGTTACCATTAGTTCGAGCCAGGTAGCCAGCGCCAGCCAGGCGCTTGCACAGGGGTCTACCGAGCAGGCCAGCGCAATCGAAGAGATTACGGCTTCCATTGACGAGATAGCGGAAAAGACCAAGGAAAATGCGGAGCAGGCAAACGAAGCCGCAGGCCTTGTGGTAAACGCGATTGAAGACGTGAAACGCGGCAACAAGCAGATGGAAGAGATGATGTCGGCCATGGAGGACATCAACCAGTCGTCCGAGAGTATTTCCAAGATTATCAAGGTAATTGACGACATTGCATTCCAGACCAATATTTTAGCGCTCAACGCAGCAGTTGAGGCTGCAAGGGCAGGGGAAGCAGGCAAGGGCTTTGCCGTTGTAGCAGAAGAAGTCAGAAGCCTTGCTGCAAAGAGCGCTTCGGCGGCGAAAGAAACAGCGGAACTGATTGAAGATTCAATTAATAAGGTTACGATGGGCTCCAACATTGCGGACAATACGGCCAAAGCGCTGGGAGCAATTACCAATGTTGTACAGGAAAGCGAAGTAATTATTAACGGGATTGCAGAATCCTCCAATTACCAGGCAACTGCAGTGTCCCAGATTGAACAGGCTATCTCGCAGGTATCGCAGGTTGTACAGACCAATTCCGCAACCAGCCAGGAATGTGCGGCTGCCAGTGAAGAACTTTCCAACCAGGCGTCCAGGATGCGTGAAATGCTGTCCATTTACAATTTAGGCACAGGCAGCGTGGAGTCTTCCGTAAAGAGCGCGCCGATGCCTGTAGTAGCAGACAGCACAAATGAGCCGATCATTTCATTAGAGGATGATTTTGGCAAATATTAGAAATGTGAGGTGTTTCGATGAGTGTATTAGAAGAACTAAGGACATTAGGGGTAGATATTGACGACGGCTTAAAACGCTTAAACGGAAATGAAAAGCTTTATACCAGGCTGCTTGGTAAATTTGTGGATTCGTTCCTTGCCAACCAGGTCAGTCCGGATTTTGATGCGGCTGATTGTCAGGGGACAATCGAAAAAGCGCATTCCATCAAAGGGACCGCGGGCAATCTGTCGCTTACGCCGATTTTTGAAGCATACAGCGAAATCTTAAAGCTGCTGCGCACCGAAAAACCGGAGGAAGCGCGAGAGATTTTAAAAAATACCATTCCCGTACAGGAGCAGATTATTGCCTGTATCCAGAAGCATATGGAGTAATCGGGCGGCAGTTTATTGCATATACTCATAAAAACAGCATAAAAGGCTTTTTTATGGCGAATGCAAAGATAGAAAACCTGTTAAATTTGGCTCTCGACGCCAGTGAAGGGGAACGGGAAAAATCGCTTCAGTTAGGGGTCGGGTATACACCCGGGGAACGGTCCTGGGAGGTGATTGTCCGTTATATACGGGACGGGTTAGAACGTGTCGGAGAACTGTTTGCGGCATACGGGATAACAGAGTGGCAGAGGTCTGTGACCGTGCTCAGCAATTCCTATGCTATTTTAAACCTGCCGGAATCCCTGGTGGATGCCGTGGCAGGGCTGGACGAAATCATATATATGGAAAAACCAAAGAGGCTCTTTTTTGCCGTCAACGCGGCGAAAAGGGCCTCTTGTATTACGCCTTTGCAGTCTTCTGCCGCAAGTGTGCCGGGCAGCCTGCCGGACGGGGATGCCGGGCTTACCGGGGCAGGCTGCCTGATTGCCGTTATTGACAGCGGGATTGACTACAGCCATCCGGATTTTTGCAATGCAGACAATACGACGCGGATTGTGGCATTGTGGGATCAGACATTAGACGCCGCAGCGCTGAACGCGGCCCGGACGGAGGAAAATATGCAGATCACCTACCGTGCACCGGAAGGCTATTCGGGCGGCGTATTGTTTACCGAAACGGAATTAAATTTTGCGCTTGCAGAAAACAGTTCCGCTGCGCGGCAGAAAATCATACCCAGCCGCGACACATCCGGACACGGAACGCATGTAGCGGGAATTGCCGCCGGAAACGGCAGGGCATCCATGGGGAGGTACCGCGGGACGGCATATGAGGCGCAGCTTCTGGTTGTAAAATTGGGCTCGCCCGGCGAAAATTCATTCCCTAAAACGACGGAGCTGATGAAAGCAGTGGATTTCTGCATCCGGGCAGCCGAAGGCTTACGCCGACCGCTTGCCATTAATTTAAGTTTCGGCAATAACTACGGTTCCCACAGCGGCACAAGCCTGATTGAAACCTTTTTAAACGATATGGCAGACCATCACCAGTGCAGCATCGTCACAGGCACCGGCAACGAAGGGGCAGGCACGGCCCATTACCAGAATACGATAAAGAGCGGAGAAACGCAGGATGTGGAGCTGACGGTAAGCAGCTATGAGGCAAAACTGAACCTGCAGCTCTGGAAGCGTTACCAGGACGAACTGCGCGTAGAGGTGATTCTGCCGGACGGAAAGACCAGCGGCCAGCTGATTGGACGGGGAACGCTGCGCGTGCAGTTTGGGGATGTGGAGCTTTTGATTTTTTATGGGGAGCCTGTGCCTTACAGTATTTATCAGGAAATATACATTGATTTTATTCCCAGGGGGAAATATATCCCACCCGGTTTGTGGAGAATCCGTCTGACTGCCGGAAGAATTGTGGACGGGGTATATGACATGTGGCTGCCGTCAGGCGGCGTGCTTGGTGAAAATACCGGATTTCCTTATCCTTCGGAAATACGCACGCTTACGATTCCTTCCACGGCGCAGAAGGTGATCAGCGTTGCTGCGTATGATGCGGAACTGGACAGCGCGGCGGCATTTTCCGGCAGGGGATATACGGCCTGGACAAATCAGGTGAAACCGGATCTGGCGGCGCCCGGAGTGAATATAATGTCCGCCTCGCCGGGCGGCGGCTATACGGCGCGCAGCGGGACATCAATGGCGGCGCCGTTTGTGACGGGGAGTGCGGCGCTTTTGATGGAATGGGGGATTGTAAAGGGGAACGATGCGTTTTTGTATGGGGAGAAGGTGAAGGCGTATTTGATAAGGGGAGCGAGGCAGCTGCCAATAATGCCCGAGTATCCGAATCCACAGATTGGGTGGGGGGTGCTTTGTGTCGAAAGTAGTCTGCCGAGATAGAAATGTGGGGGATTTTGGGATAAAATGTATGTTATTTTGTAGTATATAGTGTCGAATAAAGTGTTTATTATGCGTTGTATGAAATAGGTTAGCATGTTAT
>CAMSEJ010000119.1 GCA_947057405.1 uncultured Roseburia sp. | reverse complement strand
GATCATGCCATGTGACTGGAGTTCAGACGTGTGCTCTTCCGATCTCCTCTTCATCCTTCACGCAATACCCCTCCCGTATCCGCTCCCGCACCCCCTCTTCCAGCTCCGAAAACCGAATCCCCGTATATTCATAAACCGTCACCCTATCCGCCAGATAGACCGTCAGAAAATCCCCCTCTTCCACAATAACAAACTTATAATCCACCGTCCGGCTTACAGGAACGGCTTCCTCTTCCTCCGTTTCCGTCCCGAGGGCATCCTCCCAGATCTGCTCCGTAACCTCCGTCTGCGCCTCATCCTCCATATCCTTCAGATAAATCACCTGATAACATCCAATCCCCAATAACACAGTCAAAACAAAAAAAATGCGAATCCCGTTGACTTTATTCATCTTCATATTATATCACCCGTCATAGTATTCACATTTTCTGCCTGTTTAAACCATTTCTTCCAAATAAAAAGAGACTGCAGCAGAAGCATCCCCCTGCTGCAGCCTCCCTACGGCGCCTTACGTCCGAATCTTTATCTTCCCTTAATTCCTGGCAGCCTGAAACTCCTCCTCGCTGCCGTAAACTCCAATCTTATCCTCCGCATCATTCAAAATAATGCAGATGCAGGTCTTTCCCGGATTTAATTCCAGCTCGTTTCCGCTGGCATCATAATATGTCCCGATGCCGTCTTCCACTTCCTTCACCCAGGTAATGTCCATTGCCTGCCCGTTTGAAATATATTTGCCGGTTCCGCCGTAAGATGCCGTTTTTACATCCAGATATTTCCCGTCCGGCTCCATCTTATAATCGCAGACCTGGAAAATCACGTTCTTAAACGCAAGCTGCTCCCCGTTATTCCCGTCCACATGAGACGCCTTATACTGGTACCGTTCATACAGCCCCGTCTGCTCGTTATAGACAAACCACGGCTTGTTCACCAGATATCCCGGTTCAACCACGGCAGCCGGTACGCCGCCGGCAGGCTCCCTGTCCTCTGGCGCAAAGCTGAACCGGTTTTTATACGTCGGCGCATGCTCCGTCCGGTAGCCGCGCTTTTGAATCCCGGCTACAATGCTTTCCCCGTTGACAAACGCGTTGTGCGGCGATTTCCTGGATTTGTCACGCATAAACGTCACGTTCTCCAAATCCCCGTCCAGGCCGTTTAAGTCGTCGAGGTGCTTTAACATCTCCGTCGCATAGATTGCCTGTCCATAATGTACGTAAATTGCTTCAAATTCGTTTGACAGATAAGCGTAATAGTGACGGCAGCTTCTGACGGACATAATGCTCGGCAAATTCGCATAATCCTGGTACAGCGTCATCAGCCTGGTCAGCCCGCCTTCTGCCGGGGCTTCTATCAATACATCGGCTGCGGATGTTCCGTACTGCGGCATGGCATCCGTGGTATTGCCGATCATACAGGAAACCGGACGCTGCGCGGCAAGCGCTTCATCCATCGGTTCCCCGGTCAAAGGATTTACGCTTCCGGTTACCACAGGCTCCGTCTCGGTCGGAATCTCCAGCTCAAACTCGGTATCCGGCTCTATTTCGCCTACAAATTCCGTCGGCTCCGGTTCCTTTACCGGTTCCGGTTCTTTCCTCCCGCACCCGGAAAACAGAACGCAGCAGGCTGCTGCAAAAACAATTGCGCGTTTCATGTGTTTCATCTTTCATCCTCCTGTCATCTTACCATGCCCATCGCCTGTAAGATACTTTCTTGTTTATTTTCCATACATGCCGCCTCCTGCGGAGTCATATGGTCATACCCCAGCAAGTGCAGCACACTATGTACCACTAAAAATGCAAATTCCCGTTCTTTCGAATGCCCGTAAGCTTCGGCCTGCTCGATTACCTTTTCGACCGAAAGGACAATGTCGCCTAACAGCGCTTCCCCGGTATCCGGGTTAAAATTGTCCTGCGTCCGGCTCTCCATATCGGAAAAATCGCCCGGTCCCGGAAGGGACAAAAGCGGGAACGACAGCACGTCCGTCGGCGCGTCAATCCGGCGGAACTGCCGGTTGATTCGCCGGATTGATGCATTGTCGGTCAGCGTAATGTCTGCCTCGGCTTCATAGGGAAAGCCCTCCTCCTCCAAAGCCGCCAGAACCGCCTGCCTTGCCAGCTGCGGGTAATCAAACTCAAACGGCGCCTTCACCTCTTCTTCCACCCGTATTGTCATACACAATCTCCTCACGTACTAATAACTCCCGGACCTTTAAAAACTGATTCATGCTAAGCCCCGACTCGTCGTAAATCCCCGTGGCGGAAAGCTCATTTAAGGTCTGGTAAATAATCATTTCCTGATTCCATGACGTGGACAGTTCCTGCGCACGCAGAAATTCTATTTTTTTCATGCAGGCATCCACCATATGTACAATGGCGGATTCTTTTGTGGAAGGCATCTTCTCCTCCCCGCCGTATTCGGAAAGGATGGAAATGACCGCCGCCGGAAAGCATCCCTCTTCTGCCAGGCGGACGCCGTTTTCAATAAACGGCTCGCCCTCTAAAATTCCGAGACGGTAATAAAACCCTGCCGCCGCCGCTGCAAGCTCATTGGCTTCGATTTCCGCCGCACACTTTCTGGCAAGCGTGGCGGCTTTTACGGCGCGTACATATTCTGCCCTGGAATAGCGCCTGATATCCACCACAAACGGATAATCCTCATCAATGATCTTTTCGTACATCGCAATGTCTTCCCCGTCCGACCGGCCGTACAGCTGGCGGGAACAGGCGGCAAACAAAGCCGCCGCCGCGCCGGCAAGCGCGACGCTTGTCCCAAATACCGAAAAGCTGCTCCGCTTGTAAGCCAGGTAATAAAACAGAACCGGTATGCTGACGGAAACCGACACCAAAAGCAGGCAGCCCCAAAACCTGAGCTTTTCTTCCCGCATCGTTTTTGCGAGCTGCGCGCCGATTAAAATTAAAACCACATATGCCGCCAGCTCATAAAAATTCCCACCGTGCGCCAGACACAAAAGGACACACAAAAACAGGTTTAACGTAACGGCAATTTCCACGGTCGATACAATGGATAAAAACAGTGCTGTGGCAGCAGCCGGACACACAAACCCCGGCAGGAAATAACATCCCGCCGCCACCGCGCAGCAAATTCCGTACCAGTCGGCAATCCTGCCGTAATTGCTCGAAAGACCGATTCCAAGCCTTCCCAAAAGCCTGCTGCTCTCAAGCATGTACAGCACGACTGCCAGAAATATGGTATCCGTCAGCAGGTAGCTGAATATCGTATCCGCTCCCAGACCGCTTAAATAAGCAAAAAGAACAGACAGCAGTATCGTCAGTACGGCAATAATGACGTAATGCTGCAAACGTTTCGCGGGCATTTTAGATTCTTTCATGTTCTGCCCGCCTGCCTTCTTTTCTTCTTTTCCTGTAAGCTTTCGTAATCCTCATACGCCTTTACAATCTTTTGTACCAGCGGATGGCGGACCACGTCGCTGCTTGTCAGCTCGCACCTGCCGATATCCTCTACCCTGCGCAGCACCCGAAGCGCAACGTCAAGCCCGGATTTGACGCCCGGCGCCAAATCCTTCTGGGTTGCGTCTCCGGTAATGACCACCTTTGATCCAAAGCCAATCCTGGTCAGAAACATCTTCATCTGGGCGGGCGTGGTATTCTGCGCTTCGTCCAGAATAATAAACGCATTGTCCAGCGTGCGCCCGCGCATATAAGCCAGAGGCGCAACCTCAATCAGCCCCTTTTCCGTATTCCTCTGAAAACTGTCCGCCCCCATAATCTGGTAAAGCGCGTCATAAAGCGGACGCAGATACGGATCGATTTTGCTCTGTAAATCCCCCGGCAAAAATCCCAGCTTCTCTCCCGCTTCGATTGCCGGCCGGGTTAAAATAATCCGTCCTACGTCGTCGTTTTTAAATGCCGTAACCGCCATCGCAATGGCAAGATAAGTCTTTCCGGTCCCGGCAGGCCCGCATCCAAAGACAATCATTTTGCTGCGGATGGCATCCACGTAATTCTTCTGCCCGATTGTCTTTGGCTTTACGGGCTTTCCCTGAATGGTGTGGCAGATGCAGTCCTTATCAATCTCGGTAAGCACCTTTGCCTTCTGCTCCATCGCCAGCGAAATCGCATAGTTGACATTCTGCTCCGTAATCGTATTCCCGCGCATGGAAAGCTCAAGAAGCTGCTCAAATACGCTCGAGGCGTTTTGAATGCCGGCTTCGCTGCCTAACAGCCTGACCGCGCCGTTGCGGATGACTACGGTTACATGGAACGCTTTTTCAATTTTCTTCATATAGGTATCAAACTGCCCGAATACATTGGTGGCATGTTCCGGTGGAATATTCAAATTCAATTCAGTCAGACTCATCTTCCGTCAGCCTTTCGTCCGTAGAGATTTCTTTTTGCCCGGCAGGTTCGTACTTGCCGATTTTTTCAACCGCGGTAATCACGCCATGAACCCGGCACTGGTTACCTGCAAACTCTATCATAACATTTTTGTCCGTGATTTCAATACCTTTTTCCTTCAATTTTTCCAAAAACTGCGAAATATTTTGCTCTGCCCGCGCTTTTGCCTGATCTTTTGTCAGCGTCACCTTCTCGTACCCGCACGCGTAATACGTCGTTTTTTCCAGGATAACCGGGATATAATAATCCTTTGCAATGGCAAGCTGGCGGCTTTCCGTATAAGAAATATAAGAGTCGTCTTTCTCAAATGCAGACGGCAGCTTCACCTGGTACGAAAACAGGCAAAGCCCGTACACGCTTTTGCCCTCTCCCACCCGCACCTTGCGGTTATACTGCATCGGAAAGCTGTCCTCGTAAGTATAAGCGGTCTGCCCGTAAATATCCGCGTCGGAAGCCACAAACACGTTTTCCACAATCTCGTTGCTGTCATTATAAATATCAAGCCGGCTGCTCACCAGGATATCCCCCTGCTTAACCCTGCTTCCCGCTTTAACAAGAGGCGTGCCCTTTCTGGTAATAATCGACGTGACAAGCGCTTCTTTATCCGCCACAATATGATACGCCCCGTCCGCCAGAACGCCCGCATCCGCGGTTTCTTTCTTGGCAATCAGATTTTCCTGCAGATCAATCGTCATCTTTGTACCGTCAAGCCGCACGGACGCCCAGATGATGTCTTCAAATTTTGTCCGGAGCGCCTCTTCTAACGCATCGCAGTCAATCCTGCTTTTTTTGCTGCCGAATGACGAGCTGTTTTCCTCCAGAAACGCCAAAACGGCGTCATCCGTAATCAGCGAATTGCCGTTGATATCAATAAGCCAGATAAACGTCGTCAGGTACAAAAGAAACCCGATACAAAGCACAATACCGGCAAAAAACACCTTACGCTTGCGGTAACGGTACAAAAAAAACGGGAATCCAATCCGTTTTTTTATCGTAACCCTTGTCTTTGTTTTTTTCAGCAAAGGCTTAAGCCTCCGGTAGCCCGCAATGCTGATATGAAACTCATAGCACCCGTCCCGGTTCTTCAAATCCCAGATCAAAATGTTGTGGTTGCTGCATAAATTCAAAAAACGCTCCGGAGAATACCCGCTTAGCCGCACCAGTAAAAAACCACGGAAAAATTTTATCAGAGAAAGGAACAAAACGGCCTCCTAACTCTCATACAATACCGAGTCAATCAATCCGGTAATCTTCATTTCTTCGTTGGTGTAATAACTGATATGCAGATTTTTCCCGCGTATCATCAGCCGGCAGGTCTTTGCCTGAAGGCTGATGTGGTTCTGGGTATATTCCAAAATGCCGCGGTAATTTTCAATTAACAGCTCCTGGCGCCCGGTAATCGAAACCAAAACGGCGCCATACATCAAATCCTTGGGGAGCTCTAACGACTCCACAAAGCTTTCTTTCCATTTTCCCAAGTTTAATTTGCCCATATTTATCTATATGTAAAACAAAAGAGGATTATTCGTTTAACATATCCTCTCCAAAATCTCCCCCTTCATCCCCCGTGCAAACAGGCAGGTTTCCCCGTTTTTCATCCGGATCTCCCGATGCTTTAAATCCAGCTCTCCAATTTCATCCACATTCACAAGATAAGCCCGGTGCACCCGCAAAAACCGCTCTCCAAGCTGCTTTTGGAGCTCCTGCATACTCCCGATAAAATCAAACCTGTCATGCTTCGCATGCAGCTCAATCCTGTGCGTCCGCCCGGCCGTTTCAAAAAATACAATCTCGTCCACCGGAATATGCCGCACCGTATCCATCACCTTTACCGTAAAATACTCCCTCTGTTCCACCTTCTCCTGGCACATCCGCTCCGTAACCACCGAAAGGGCATGCCGTATCCCCTCAAACATCCGCTTTGGATTTTCCTTCACAATATAATCCAGCGCCTCCAAATGATACCGGAACGTCTCAAACGCCAGATCCGGAAACGATGTCACATAAACCAGAAATCCCCTGGCGTCCGCCTGCCGGATTTTCTGCCCAAGCGCAAACCCGTCCAGTTCCTCTCCCTTCAGCTCCACGTCCAGAAAATAAATCCCACGCTTTGGACTGGCATACACGGCGTCCAGAATTTCCTGCGGCCGGCCGCTGCTTAACACAAGCTGCATGTCATATCCCTCAATCGCAATCTGTTTTTCGATAAACTCCTCCTGCGCCCTGCGAATCTGCGCATTGTCTTCGCATAGATAAACCGGAAGCATCAGTACCCTCCCTTTCCTTGCTGCACCTTAAGCTCCTGGATAAAACACCCGTCCCGTATCGACGTATGTGGCATGACATTGTCGTAACGCTCTAAGATAGCCCGGTAGCTTGCCAGCCCGACCCCGCGGTCCGCTCCGCGCGTAGAATAACCCTGCGTCCATATTTTATGGAAATCCACCGTCGAATACAGCCTGTTTTTTATCCGGAACGTCGTACAGCCCTCCTGGCTGCTGATCAGCACGGACACCAGGGGCTTTTTTTGTCCCCGCACCTCGTCCATGGCATTGTCAATTAAAATCCCAAGGCAGCGGCATAAATCCGTCACACGCATTCCGGTCCCGTAAAACGGGCGCAACACCTCCAGCTCACAGCCGATCTGCCCTCTTTGCATTTCGTCCAGCTTTCCCAGCAAAAGCCCCTTGACCTCGGTCATATGGATATTTCCAAGCTGCGTCATCTGCCGGATCCGGCTGCCCACCTGGCTGTCAAAATCGGCCGTCATATCCTGGATAAATGCCTGCACCGCCTCCAAATCCCCTTCCTTCGCCTGCAGATACATGCCCGACATCATATTTTTAAAATCATGCCGAAACCGGCGCATCTCTTTTTGCATCCCTTCAAGATTTTGGATATAGCTCTTTTGCTGCTGTAAATTCATTTTCTGCTCATCAATCTCCTTTTTCCGGAGTTCTTCAAGCCACATAAAATAAAATACGATACCAATCACAATAAAGTACAGCAGGGAAAGCATCATGTTCTCATCCACCCTCTGCCCCAGGCGGATCATCCAGTAGAGCACCTCCTCCCAGATCGGATACAGGCTCAAAAACAGAATCGGAACGGAATAGATCGGAAGAGCGTCGTGTAGGGAAAGAGTGTGGTACCTTGTG
>CAMSEJ010000118.1 GCA_947057405.1 uncultured Roseburia sp. | reverse complement strand
CTGACTGACGGCCCCTTTGCCATCCACTCCCTATCGTTCGCTGTAGTACTAAAGCCCTTCACTTTTACCGCCGGCTTAACGCGCTGTTATGGTATTCGGGGGAAAACGTAACATCCTCCCCGAACCAGTCCGGCGGAACAAAGCGTTCGGCCTCCTCTTTCGTGTCAAATTCCACTTCTGCCAGTACAAGCGGCGCGAGCGCATCCAAAAATACATCCAGCTCTATGGTATATTTGTCCCGGTACGGAATATGGTACCGGATTTTATGGATTAATCTGCCGTCTGTTTTCGGGCGCAGGTGCTCGTATGCCGCTTTTGTCAGCGGGAGGTTGTATTCTTCCCGCACCATAAGCCCGCCGCTTTTGTAAGTCAGGATATAATCGTCATTGGCTCTGCGGATGCGCACGACCGGCGCGGTGCATAAATATCCCTGCTCCATCTCCTTCTTCGGATAATCCTTATAATCCTCCGGCAGCTTTTCAATCAAATATTTGCGTTCTATTTCCATGGCAGCCCCTATCTGTAGACCAGCTTCTGCTTTAAATCGCACACGGCGGCTGCATCCTTAAAATATTCCACAATGGCAAGCGCAAAATCAATCGCGGTTCCCATGCCGCGGCTGGTGATTACGCTGCCGTCGGTGACAACCGGTTCTTCCGACCATACGGCACCCGTAAGCTTGTCTTCAAAGCCCGGATGGCAGGTCGCTTTCCTGCCTTCCAAAATTCCGGCGGCGCCGAGCACCGAAGGAGCCGCGCAGATGGCAGCGACCAGCTTTCCCTGTCCGGCAAACGAGCGTATCACAAAATTGACTCCCGCGTGCTCTCCCAGCTTTAACGTGCCGGGCATTCCGCCCGGGAGTACGGCGGCGTCATAACCGTTTGGATCCGCTTCTTCAAACGTCAGATCCGCCTCAAATGCAATCCCGTGTGATCCGGTAACGGTACGGGTCCCTCCAAGCGAAACCATATCAATTTCCATTCCGGCACGGCGCAGTATATCAACGACTGTCAGGCCCTCTATTTCCTCACACCCGTCCGCCATAAAAATGACTGTTTTTCCCATACATAACCTCCTGTAAATCTTTAGCGTTGTTTTTACAAAAGCAAAATGCCGCTTTTTTCACATTCCCGTACCATCTCGTCCGGCCAGAGCGACGACTGTACCTCTCCGATATGCGCTTTCCGCAGAAAAAACATACAGATACGCGACTGCCCGATTCCGCCGCCGATGGTAAACGGAAGCGCCCCTTCGATCACTGCCTTCTGAAACGGCAGCTCGGCGCGTTCTGCACATCCTGCCTTGTCCAGCTGGGAAAGCAGAGACGCCTTGTCCACCCGAATACCCATGGACGACAATTCCAGCGCTATATCCAACACCGGATAATATATGACAATATCCGCGTTGAGCGCCCAGTCATCGTAATCCGGCGCACGTCCGTCATGCGGTTTGCCGTTCTCCAGCACATCCCCTATCTGCATAATGCAGACAGCGCCTTTTTCTTTACAGATACGGTATTCCCGTTCTTTCGGCGTAAGGTCCGGGTAGTTCTTCTCCAGTTCTGCCGTCGTAATAAAAAAGATATCGTGAGGCAGGATTTCTTCGATATAATCGTACTGGATGGACATATATTTTTCCGTTTTGCGCAGGCAGGAATAAACGGTGCGTACTGTGGACTGCAGAAAATCCAGTGTACGGTCTTCTTCTGCGATTACCTTCTCCCAGTCCCACTGATCCACAAAAATGGAATGAATATGATCCGTCTCCTCGTCCCGCCGGATTGCATTCATATCCGTGTAAATGCCCTCGCCTTCGGCAAACCCGTATTTCTTTAATGCATAGCGTTTCCATTTTGCAAGGGAATG
This sequence comes from uncultured Roseburia sp., assembly GCA_947057405.1. Taxonomy (GTDB): domain Bacteria; phylum Bacillota; class Clostridia; order Lachnospirales; family Lachnospiraceae; genus Roseburia_B. Next base: position 5,706 of record CAMSEJ010000118.1, on the reverse strand, counting down.
GACGACTTCCGCCCGCCTGCCGTTTTGTTCTTTGATATCAAAAGAAACCGGGCGTTCCACACCGTTTAAGTTGTCGTTTAACCCGGAAGCGGGATCGACAAAAAGCGGTGCGGATACGCGGGATAAATTCAGACGCGCAGACAGCAGATTTTGAAAAAAATCTTTTACCGTTTTAATTGCAATCTGCGTATCATGCAGGTTGAGCGCAGAACGGTAATTCTGAGGAATAATAATTGTTCCCATGTTTGTTAACTCCTTTATGATGTTTGATAGTATGTATTGTAGCACACAGGGAGGTTTTTTCAATACGAATGTGCGCAAAAAAACTCATCCAGCAGCGGAAAAAGCTTCGGGCTTCTGACCACATAGCTGAAATGGTTTTCCTCCGGAAGTATCTTTAATATGGCGTCCGGGATGGACGATGCAATCCGCATGGTTTCGCTTTTGCGGATCATATCTTTCGCGCCGGCAAGAATCAGCGCCGGAATGGTAATGCGCGACAACTCGGAGCGCGTGATGTGCGGCTCTGTCAGCATCAGGCGCACCAGCGGATCTTTTTTCTTAAGATACGCCATCCGTGCGGAAAGCTTCGGAAGCAGCTTAAATCCCGAGGGCGTGAGGTTTGCGCCGCTGACGGCCAGCGCAGAAAACATGGCGGGGTATTTTGCGGCTGCAATCAGGCCGGTGATCCCGCCGTCGCTGAAGCCGTAAAACGCGGGCCTGACCAGTTCAAGCGCCTGGACAAAGGCTGCGATATCTTCCGCCATGTCTTCATAGTGGTATTCGCGCGGCACGGAACTCTGACCGTGGCCGCGGGTATCCAGGGCATATACCGTATGCTTTCTGGAAAGTTCAGGGGTCAGTACATCAAAAATCTTATGTGTTTCCATATTCCCGTGCGCCAAAATGACGGGGGAGCCTTCTCCGGTTTTCTCATAGTAGATCACTTGTCCGTTTAATTGAATATACATCGTTGGCGTACAAGCCTCCTCCCTGTTTTTCTTCAGTATAACATATCTTTTTTTGAGTGTAAATTTGGATTTTCGGATAATTCGGAAATTGAAACCGGACAGAAGTTGTGTTATATTTATAATATCCTAATAAAAACAGCAGCAAAACGGAATGGGGACAGGATATGTCAAAGAAAGACATGCAGCTATGGGAACTTACAATTGAATCTGTTACCGCCGCAGCGGCGCTCGTCATCATTGGCATGCAGCTCTACTGCGGCTACCGATATGAAAGCGGTTTCCTTACCATGGTTTACCGCCTGCTCCCCCTTGTGCTTTTATACGCCGGAATGACCGTGCTGCAGATTTTTCCGGAGCTTTTAAACGGCGCAGGCAGCGAACCGCTGCAGGGGACGGTCCGTAAGTACGCGATTCGGATGGTGCGAAACATTAAGTTTCTTCTGGTATTGGGACTTTTGGCCCCTTCTGCGGCAGATGTGCTCGGGATCCGAATGGATGCGGCATATAGCCTGCTGATTTTAGCGGGAATCCTTGGCAATATCGGGTACTACATTTTTCGGATTTATCTCTGTAACAAAAAAAACAATACCAAAAAGAAAGGAAGGTAATCACAATGAAACCAGACGGGAAAAAGGCGTTTTTGATTCTCCCTGTCCTGATATTCGGGGCGGACTGGATGCTAAAGCGCCGCATAGACAAAACCATGGAACCGGGAGAGGAACGAGCGATTTGCGGCGGCAGGCTGATTTTGCGCAAGCAGTACAATAACGGAGCCGCCTTCGGACTGTTTGGCTGCTGCCCGAAAGCGGTAACGGCAGTACACGGAAGCCTGCTGGCCGCGCTGGCCGCCTGCTATGCCGTGCTGCTTAAGGAACCGGGACGGACGGGAATGAAGCTCTCCACCGCAATGCTTTTAGGCGGCGGGCTCAGCAATTTCTGGGATCGCCTGGTAAAACGGCATGTCGTGGACTATCTGTCCCTGCCCGCCAAATGCAAATGCATCAAAAAGATTGTATTCAATCTTTCGGATCTGTTTGTCTTTGCGGGAGCGGCAATGAACCTGCTATTTGCAAATCTGGCAAAAACATCCAAAAAGCATTTTTCAAACACGCTCTAATACTACAGCGAACAATGTTGGCAAAGTTCCCTCTGACTGACGGCCCCTTTGCCATCCACTCCCTGTCGTTTACTGTAGTTCTAAAAAAGAACCTGCCGGCAGGCAGGTTCTTTGTGCTTAATCATTTCCCGTTCTACTATCTTTATCCATAAATAATCTAATTAACGATAACATCATTATGAAAAAGGTACGTTGAATAGTTGCTGATTAAAGGGTGATATGTTTATTGTACCACGGTTACGTTCGTCGCCTGAGGTCCTTTTTCTCCGTCCACTACTTCAAACTCAACAGAAGCGCCTTCCTCTAAGGATTTAAACCCTTCCATGTTAAGTCCTGAATAATGAACGAATACGTCGTTGCCGGCTTCGTCTGAGATGAAACCGTAGCCTTTCTGGTTGTTAAACCATTTTACTGTACCTTTGTTCATGATCGTACCTCCAAATATTAAATTATGCAAATGAATGCATGACGCAAGTATAGCATATGTTATTCTAAAAGTAAAGCAAAAGCTGAAATTATTCTTCTTCAAAAGCAATCGCATGCCGGTGCAGGAATTTTTTTGCCATTGCATCCCATTCATGCTCCAGTTCCCGATCCGGAACATATATGGTATAGGAAATTCCGGTCGTGATCGTCAGCACTCCGTTCTGGAAAAACACATTTAAAAAAATGCCGCTGACGTCGTCCGGCGTAATGCTGCTGAGGGAATGCGCCAGCACACTGGCGGTGTTGGCAGGAGAAAGCAGCAGGACAAATTTAAAATAGACGGGCGTATATTTGCCGCGGATCATCTGGTAGCAGACAGGGCGCAGCCTGGCATAAGGGAGAATATCATATTCGGCAAGCCCTTCCGCTTCGCGTTCTTCCCGGGAATAGAATGACGAACTGATGCGGCCGTTGACCGTGTAAGTGGCATCTTTTGTAATGACCGCCTCCGACAGTAAAAAATGATCAAAGAGATCACTTAAAAGCAGCCGGTTCATAAAGGTTTTGGTATCGGATATTTTTAAAGCAATCAAATGCAGGCACCTCGATTTTGAAATATATGTGTATTTTAACACAGGTACTGGGAAAAATTCAAATAATATAGTAGAATATTTTGAAACAGGATTGGACAAGAATGGAGGATATTTGTGTTGAATAAAATAAAAAGCCGGCTTGGCGTCGTTCTGTGGGCAGTTTCGGCAGCGTTCTTGCTGCCCGGCTGCGGGCTGGCAGAGCGCTGCCAGAATCTGGCGGCCGAATTTTTTCAGGAAGAGGACGCCGGGCAGAGCACGGAAACGCAAAAAAAAGCCGCGCGGAACAAAACGCGCAAAGAAGTACGCAAAGCGTCAAAAAAAGCTGAACCGGAAACCGTTTTTGCGGAAGAAGGTACGGAAGCTTCGCCGCAAGAAGACCGGTATGCGGATTTCTTTGCATACCGCACTCTGGATGACAGCAAACAGGAAATTTACCGCGAAGTGCTTACGGCAATCAGGGAGCAGGAAGAACAGGTCAGCCTTTCCACGACGGATGTGGATGTCCTGGAGGAAGCATATAAGGCGGTCTGCGCGGATCACGGCGACCTGTACTGGGTGTCGGGCTACGTGTATACGCAGTACACCAGGGGCGGCAAGCTGATTGGAATGGATTTTGCGCCCAAATATACAATGGATTTTGAGCAGCGCAATCAGATTGGGCAGCAGATTGACGACTCCGTACAGGAACTTTTGGCGGGGATTTCCAGGACGGATTCGGATTATGACAAGGCAAAATATGTCTTTGAAATCCTGGTGCAGAATGTAGATTACGATTCCGGTTCCGAAAACAACCAGAATATTATCAGTACGTTTTTAAACCGGGCGACCGTATGCCAGGGGTATGCAGCCGGAGCGCAGTATCTGCTGCGTCAATTGGGCATTCAGAGTGTCATTGTGACCGGAGAAGCAAACGGGGAATCGCACGCATGGAATCTGGTGCGCCTGGACGGGAATTATTATTATATGGACGTAACCTGGGGAAATTCCAGGTATCTTGACAGCGACAGCCAGGTTGAAAAATATGTCAATTATAATTATATGGCGGTGACCTCGGAGGAAATCCGGCGGACACACCGGCTGGATCTCAGCTTTGCGCTTCCGGAGTGTACCGAAACAAAGAACAATTATTTTATCCGGGAAGGACGGTATTTTACGGAATGGAATCCGGACGCGGTCGGCGCGGTTCTGGCAGAGGCATGGAACGCGGGCGCCAAAAGCACCGCGGTAAAATTTGCTTCGCGGGAGCTTTATGATCGGGCGCTTGCCTACCTGGTCGGGGAACAGCATATTGCGGATTATTGTGACGGCATTACGTCTATCTACTATCTGGAGGATCGGGATCTGTTTGTAGTGACCTTTCATTTCTAAAAAACAGTCCGGCTCAAAAAGCAGAAACGATCCTTGCCCATTCTGCGCCATAAGAGTATAATACCCTTGTCAATCAGCAAAAAGGAGGTATCGGCCACATGCTATTAAAAGACATTCAAATCGGCGAAAGCTGTATCATAGAAAAAATTGATCTGCCATTTTTAATGGAGCAGCGCCTGGAATCCCTTGGTATGACAAAAAATACCACCGTTTCCGTTTTAAACCGAAAAGGCAGGGGCATTCTGATCATTAAGCTGCGCGGAAGCCGCTTTGCATTGGGATATAACATGACAAAAAACATTTTCGTAAGGAAAGCAGGGTGAATATTTTGAAAGAAAATCTGACCATCGGATTTATCGGAAATCCAAACTGCGGGAAAACAACCCTGTTTAACGCATACACCGGAGCAAACTTAAAAGTGGCAAACTGGCCCGGTGTCACGGTGGAAAAGGTGGAGGGCGCCATCAAAGAGCATGATTTAAACATCCGCCTGGTGGATCTGCCCGGTACATACAGCCTGACTTCTTATACTATGGAAGAAACGGTTTCCCGGCAGTTTATTTTAAGCGGTGAAGTGGATGTCATTATCAACGTTGCAGACGCTTCCGCCCTGGAACGGAGCCTGTATCTGACGCTGCAGCTTTTAGAACTCGGAAAACCCGTGGTGCTGGCGCTGAATATGATGGATATTGTAGAAAAACGCGGTATGGAAATCGACATACACCGCCTGCCGGAAATGCTTGGCATTCCGGTCATTCCCGTTTCGGCCAGAAAACGCACGGGACTGGATTCGCTTTTGCATGCGGCAGCGCATCACAAGGATAACAGCATACCGGATCGGCTGATCCACCAGCATAAAAATGCGGCACACCATGTACACGACCACCATACGGAATACGCCATGGTGTATTCGGACGCCTTAGAGGACAAAATCGACCGTATCATATCCGCCCTGCAGGCAAACTATCCCGATCTTTCGAATTACCGCTGGCATGCAATTAAGCTTCTGGAGCAGGATAAGGAGGTTTCGGAAAAGTATCCCGTGGATCTGGAGGGGATACGAAAGCCGGACGATCAAAGCCGGATCATCAATGAAAAGTACGATTTTATTGAGGAAATCCTGGACGAAGCGCTGCTCCACAAGCAGCGGCAGGATCGGCTTACGGAACGCGCAGACCGCATCCTGACGCATCCGTTCTGGGGAATCCCGGCATTTCTGGGAATTATGGCT
>CAMSEJ010000117.1 GCA_947057405.1 uncultured Roseburia sp. | reverse complement strand
ATATTTCTTAAGCGCCGGTTCATTTCCGAGCATAATCGCGCCCAGGCCGTCCATAACCAGGTTGACAAACAGAAGGTGCGTGACCTTAAGCGGCTCTTCCACCCCGAAGAACGGGGCAATCGCGCTTACCACAACCGCCGCTACGTTTATCACCAGCTGGAATTTACAGAATTTTAAAATATTGTGGTAAATCGTCCTGCCGTACCAGATCGCGTCCTTAATGGATTTAAAGTTGTCGTCTAAAATTACGATTTTCCCGGCCTCTTTGGCTGCCTCCGTACCGCTTCCCATTGCAAAGCCGACGTCGGCGCGCTTTAGCGCCGGGGAGTCGTTGACGCCGTCGCCCGTCATGCCGACCACCAGGTTCATTTCCTGGCACAGGCGCACCATCCTGGATTTATCCGTAGGCAGCGCGCGGGCTATCACGCGGATATGCGGGATGATTTTTTTCAGATCGTCGTCGGACATTTCGTTTAGCTGCGCCGAAGACAACGCTTTGTCGGCATCGTTTTTCAAAAGCCCCGCGTCTTTTGCAATCGCAACGGCAGTCTCTAAGCGGTCGCCCGTTATCATGACAACCTGGATCCCGGCGTTTTGCACCTCTTCGATGGCTTCCCTTGCCTCCGGCCGCACGTCGTCGCGGATGCCGACAAGCCCGATTATCACAATGTCGTCGTTGATGGTATTTTCTGTCAAATCGCGTTCGGAATAGCCGAACGCAAGCACACGCATTGCCTTTGCCGCCAGATCGTCGATTTTTTTGTTCAGCGCGGCCGCGTCAATCGGCACGACCTGCCCGTCCTGGCTTAAGCATTTTGACGCCTTTGCCAGAAGGCGCTCGGGCGCTCCTTTGTAGAAGGTTTTGCCTGCGCTCTCAATTCTGGCCTGGCTGAATTTGTTGGTGGAATTAAAGCCCTGGGCTTTTGTAATAATGCAGGTTTTGTCGGCCTCCAGCGCGCGAAAAGCCGGTTCGCCCAAAAATTTCATCAGCGCCTGATCCGTGGCGTTTCCGCCGATGACCCGGTGTTCGCCGTCGTACATGGACTGCGTGTTCTTGCCGATGGCAAGATCCAAAAGCCCTTTTATGGCGCTGTGTTTGCTTAAAGCGGAAAGCTCAATGGAACCGCCGTCCGCCGTAAAGAAATCCACGACCTCCAGCATCCCTTTGGTAATCGTACCCGTCTTGTCGCTGAATAAGATATTGAGCGAGCCCGCCGTTTCGATTCCTTCCGCCTTGCGCACCAGGACGTTGTGATCCAGCATCTTGCTGGTATTTTGCATCAGCACCAGGGAAATCATAAGGGGCAGCCCTTCCGGAACCGCGCATACGATAATAACAACCGCCAGTGATACGGCGTTTACGATATCCTTGATAATCTGCTCGGCGCCCTGTGAAAAGTACGCGGACACGCCTCCCTGCGACAGAATGAAATATCCAAAATAAAGTACCGCAATTACGATTGCCCCGATGTACCCGAATGTGGAAATCTGTTTTGCCAGCTTTGCAAGCTTTACTTTTAACGGGGAATCCGGCTCGTCTTCCTGCATTTCCTCCGCCATTTTGCCCATCATGGTTTTTAAGCCGACTTTGCGCACGTCCAGGATGCCTTCGCCGTCGAATACAACGGCGCCGCGGAACAGGGAATGTTTATCCACAAAGGTATCCCCGGTTATGTCTTCGGCAAGCTGCACGCCCTCGTCCGCCGCGGTTTTTTTGCACTCCTCGGCTTCTCCGTTTAATGCGGAGTTATCAACGGCCAGCGCGCCGGAAATCAGGATGCCGTCCGCCGGGATTTTATCGCCTGACTGCAGCAGTACCTTGTCGCCTACGACTACGTCGTCTACATCGATTACGGTTACGATGCCGTTGCGGTGTACTTTACACTGGTCTTTTTTGGCGCTGTCTTTTAATTCCCGGTATTTGGTATCGCTGGCGACGCCTGTTTTGGCGGATACGAACGCCACGATCAGCACGGCTACGATTGTGCCGAGCGGCTCGTAAATCTCCGCATAGCCAAAGAAAAACATCACAATCATAAGCGCCGCTATGGCAAGCAGTATCTTAATCATGGGATCGCCAAAGGTTTCCTTAAACTCTTCCCAGAAGGTCGTCGGTTCGGAATCCGGAATGGCGTTTGAGCCGTACTTTTGTCTGGAATCCTCAACTTCCCTGTCGTTTAGTCCTTGAAATTTCATGTTTCCTCCTCCTGGCGCACACGGGCGCCATCCAGGCAGATTGTCAAGCCTGCATTTTGGCTTTCTCTGCTTTTTTGTGTTCCCGCCTTCCTGCTTCGGACGGCGGATACGGTATAAAACCGTTGGAAATGCCAGTACAGGAATGCTGTACTGGCCTGTTTCTGTTCCTTATACGTAGCGGTTTGCAAGCTGCCCTAAGCCGGGATCGTTTGTTCCCTGCCCGATAGCGTTAAATTTCCATTCGCCGTTATGACGGTAAACCTCGCCAAAGATTACGGCGGTCATACCGGAATAATCGTCGGTCAGGTTGTACTTGCACATTTCATTATTATTCCTGCCGTCCACCAGACGGATAAACGCGTTCTGGATCATCCCGAAATGCTGGTTGCGCTTCATGGCTTCATAAATGTTTACGACCAGCACAATCCTGTCGTATTCTGCCGGAATTTTAGATAAGTCTACGATGATCTGCTCGTCGTCGCCTTCTCCTGCGCCGGTTAAGTTGTCGCCCATATGCTGTACCGTCCCGGTTTTATGCGACAGGTTGCCGAAATAAACGATATCGGATTTATCCCGCAGCTTTCCGCCCTGCAGCATCAGTACCGATGCGTCGCAATCAATCGGCTGCGGCTTCGGCGCGAAAAACCCGCCTTTGGAACGCTTTGCCTCGTCCCAGCCAAGCCCGATTAACACTTTGGAAAGGCCCGCGTTATCTTTTGACAGACTGACTTTCTGCCCTTTTTGTAAACTTACTGACATCTGATTTCCCTCCTATTCCAGTTCTACGCCGAAATTGGTGCACAGCGCCGCAAGGCCGCCCTGGTAGCCGCTGCCGATTGCGTTGAACTTCCATTCGCCGCCGTTTTTGTACAGTTCGCCGAAGACCGCCGCCGTTTCGATGGAGAAATCTTCCCCCAAATCGTAACGCAGCATTTCTTCCCCGGTCGCTTCGTTATAAATGCGGATAAACGCGTTGTTTACCTGGCCGAAATTCTGGCTGCGCTGTTCCGCCTCGTAAATGGTTACGGTAAACGCGATTTTGGTGATCTCCGCCGGCACCGCCGACAAATCTACTTTGATCTGCTCGTCGTCTCCTTCCCCTGCGCCGGTGCGGTTGTCGCCCAAGTGCTGCACGCTTCCGGACGGATGGTTTAAGTTGCCGTAAAATACAAAGTCTTCGGATTTTGTAATTTTGCCCGTGTCCGCCAGCAAAAATGCCGCGGCGTCCAGGTCAAAATCGCCTCCGGTGTCAAATGCGTTTACATCCCAGCCTAAGCCCACGACAACCTTTGACAATCCCGGGTTATCTTTGGTCAGGCTGACTTTCTGTCCTTTTTTTAAACTGACTGGCATAAACTGCCTCCTTTCGGTTTGCTGATTGTTACGCTACTTCGATGCCGTAATGCCCGCAGAGCGCCGCAAGCCCGCCCTGGAACCCGCTGCCGATGGCATTGAACTTCCACTCGCCGTTGTGGCGGTATAATTCTCCTACGACAATCGCCGTTTCAATCGAAAAATCCTCCCCCAGATCGTAGCGGATAAGCTCTGTCCCGGTCGTCTGATCTACAATCCGGATATAGGAATTGGACACCTGGCCGAAATTCTGCCGCCTGGTTTCCGCTTCGTATATGGTAACCGTAAACGCTATTTTTTCGACATTGGCGGGAATTTTGGCAAGATCGACATGGATTTCCTCGTCGTCCCCTTCGCCTTCCCCGGTTAAGTTGTCGCCCATATGTTTGACGGATTCGCTGCTATGTTCTAAGTTCCCGTAGAAGATAAATTCTTTTTCGGTCGGGCACCTGCCGTTTGCGCCCAGCAGAAACGCCGCGGCGTCGAGGTCAAAATCCGCGCCGGAATCGAACGCGTTTACGTCCCACCCAAGGCCGACCATAATACTTTTTAAGCCCGGGTTCCCTTTGGTCAAATCCACTTTCTGTCCTTTTGATAAACTGATTGGCATAGAAATTTCCTCCTCCTATTTTTTGTTTGGCATATGATACATCCTGTTAAACTCCTGTTTGATGTTCTCAAGCCTGACCTGATCCTCCGCGCGTTTTTTCCTTGCGTCGTCCTGGATCTGCTTGGTTTCGTTGATCCCGTCTACAATTGTCTTCCAGGTTGTTTCTAAGGTTTCAATCTTGATCGAACTGCCGGACGCCATACGCGCCGTCATTTTCGACTGCTCTACCGTATTCTGTGCGTTTTTGATCAGCATTTCGTTGGTCTTTTGGTCAAGCGCGGACATGGCCTCTGCCTGGATACGCTGGCGTTTTAACATAATTGCCTGCGCAAGCGCCTGCTTGAAGACCGGAAGCGTTACGATAAACGCGGAATTGATTTTACGGACCAGGTTCATATTGGAAAATTCCATTGTTTTGATCATCGGCACGGACTGCATCGCTACGCTTTCCGCCGTCCGCAGATCCTGTGTCCGCTGCTCTAACATCTGCAGCGCCTGGTTTAAGCTCTGCAGCTCGAACTGAATCGACATGTCTCCTGTACTCTGCATATCTGCCTGCCGCTGTTCGATATACGCTTCGATTTCGCGGCAGCCCTGTTCCCCGGCCAGTATGTATTTGACCAGATCGTGATAGTAATTGACGTTTGCCACAAACATCTGTTCCAATTTGCGGTTGGACTGCTTAATTTCCGATTCGTACTGTTTTAGCTGGACATAGATTTTGTCTACCTCTTCGCCCATAGTATGATATTTTGCCAGAATTTTATCCAGCTGCTTTCTCATGTTCCCGAACAACTTGTTAAACAGTCCCGGATTTTCCTGAAGCTCTTCAATGTCGAACTTGGACATAATTTTTCCGAGCGTATTTAACATTTCGCTGGAATCGTCGATTTGGGACATGTTCATGCTGTTTAATACGACGTCGGACGCTTTGGAAATTTCTTCCGCCGCTTCCGCGCCAAACGATACGATGGTTTCTAAGTTGTCAAGTTCAATGGTGCTGACAAGCGCGTCGACTTCCTGGGTGCCGGTCAGAACCTCATTCATCTGCTTTCTGTCTTCGACAATGTCGTAGCTTTGCACAATTTCGTTTTTTGATTCTGCGGCGGGCTGCTGCATTACCGCCGCTTTACTGAAATTTAATCCCATACTGCCTTCCTCTCTAAAATGCATCATGCCGGGACGGCTGCGCCGGCCGCCCCTTTATGTATTATTAGTGCGTATCCTTAAGCCGGAATGAACGCATCAGCCCCTCTAACAGCCCTGCCTGGGCGCTCAGTTCCTGGCTGGCGGCGGCGCATTCTTCGCTTGTCGCAGAGTTGTTCTGCACAACGGCGGAGATTTGTTCCATGCCGCTTGTAATCTGGGTGATGGCGGTCGTCTGATCTTCTACGGCGTCCACCACTACCGTCATCCGGGACGTTACGCCGCCGGCAATCCGGTTTGTTTCTTCAAGAGCTTCCGTAACCCGTTTTACCGCGCGGGCCCCCTCCGTAACGGCGGTAATGGAACTTTCAATCAGTTCCTTGGTCGCCTTGGCGGCTTCGTCGGATTTGGCCGCCAGGCTGCCCACTTCATCGGCTACCACGGCAAACCCTTTGCCGGCTTCGCCCGCCCGCGCCGCCTCTACCGCGGCGTTTAATGCCAGAATATTGGTCTGGAACGCAATATTCTCAATGGAAGCGATAATGGCGCTGATTTCTTTGGATGAATTAGACATATTTTCCATTGCAACATTTAAGTCTTTGGTATAGTCCATGCTTACGCCCAGCTGCGCGCCCGCCTGGTTGACCAGCTTTCCGGCTTCCACTGCATTATCCGCAGTCTGCCTGGCATTTTCGGAAAGATTTGCAATGGTGGCGGATATTTCCTGCACCGAGCTGGCCTGTTCGGTGGCTCCCTGGGCCAGCGCCTGGGCGCTGCCGGATACCTGCTCGGAACGCGAAGACACCTGCTCGGCGCTTGTCGCAATCTGTCCCATTGTGTTGTTCAGCCCTTTTTGGATGCTTTCTAACGATTGTTTGATGGACAGAAAATCGCCCTTATAATCCTGCTTTGCGGTTCCGGTCAGGTTGCCGTCTGCGATTGACCCGAGCACCTCGCCGATTTCGCCGATATATCCCCGCAGACGGTGCATGGTATCTTTGAATATTTCTCCCAGCATGCCGATTTCATCGTTGGAACAGACATTGACACGCACCTCTTCCCCGCTGCTTAATCCCAGATCGCCTTCCTCAAGGCGCAAAGCCACCTGGGTAATTTCTCCCAGAGGCCCGGATACCCGCTTCTTTAAGTATGCCGCCAGAACGAGGACGCAGATAAAAATCGTTATAGCGCTCACAATCCCCGACCAGAAAATAGCGCTGAGCGTTTCATGCCGGGACTGTGCCATGGAGATCCCGGCAAAAACCAGGCCGTTAACCTGCCCGTCGGCTCCCTTTGTCGGAACATAGGAGCACAGATATTCTTCATCCAGGATATCCGCCTCTCCCACATATGATTTTCCCTGTTCTAATACAATGGCGCTCAGTTCCTGCGACAGCTTGGTCCCTACCGCCCGTTCCCCGTCCTTAAGGACTGTGGTATAGGCTCTGGTATCGCCCTCGAATACCGTAAATTCACAGCCCATAAGTTCTTTTAAGTTATCCAGGGTCTGCGTCATATCTTCTCCGTCTTCTCTGGCGGCAAATTCATGCATCAGCATATTTGTACCGTTTGTGCACCGATCCTCCAGCATGCCTGTAATCAAGGAATTGAATATTAAGACACAGACGGTTACTGCCAGCAGGCCGGAAATCAGCTGCATAATAACAACGACACGCCCTACTTTCATCCCGATTCTCTTATACGTTCTTTTCTTTTCGCCCCTTGGCAACCGGACGTTACTCATGTTCGTTCCCTCCAACTTTTACATTTTTTATTTCTAAAACAAAATTCTGCCTTTTCCTGCAAAAGGCCGCCTGCGCAGCCTTTGCCAAAATTACATCCCTTCTTACCTCCCCCGTTTAAAAATTTTATCGCGCCAGGTCGGTTTTGCCCCGGCAGGCTTTATTTTAAAACCGGGAACTTTTAAATCATACATATAATCCCCGATCTGGTGTTCTTCCATGCCTTTTTTGCTGAAATATTTTTCTATGCTTAAGTATCCGGTGGGTACATAAAACAGGATATCAAACCCCACCAAGTTTAAAAACGCCGCAAGGATGGTGTCTTCTAACGACAAAATCTGCTCGGCCGTCAGGATAAACACCAGCTTCGGGTTCTTTTTGGTGAAATCAAACCGCTGGATCATCCTTATGATGTCTTTATTGAGGTTGAGTACGGTTGCAATGACCGTGTATTCCGTACCGTTTTCAAACATCCCTTTAACGGTTTTCTGTGAAAGCAAAAGAGCCAGCTTATCGAATATATGCTCCTGGATTTCCTCCCGCAGATAACCGTACTGATATGC
>CAMSEJ010000116.1 GCA_947057405.1 uncultured Roseburia sp. | reverse complement strand
ATAACAGCAAAATCTTCATCATAAGTATTTATGCCAAAATCAACACCCATTTCAAAGCCTATATAATCATCTTCCAAAAGGTCATAATCCTTTTCCCAATATTGTTCAAACAGTTCCTGCGATTTACAAACACCAACAAAAACCGAACAGCGGTTTTCAACCTCTTTTTCAATCATCTGTGACATATCATAATTTACTATTTTTCCATTTTCAAAATATACATATACAGAATCATCCTTCATTGGAATAACCTGCACCACCTTTGGAAACATACTATTACCTCTGTTACACTAATGGGTTAATTCTGTTCAACGGTTTTCCATCCTTTGATAATTCCCAATTTTGCATTAATATAAGGTATATCCTAATCAGTCTCGCAAAAAACCCACAAACAAAATCTGTCTGTGGGTTTTCCGTATTTCCTGCTTGCAAATAACTGCTTATCTCTTGCTGAACTGCGGAGCGCGACGAGCCGCTTTGAGGCCGTACTTCTTCCTCTCTTTCATTCTCGGGTCACGCGTTAAGTATCCGTTTGATTTTAAAACAGGCCTGTAATCTGCATCTACCTGAAGCAGTGCCCTTGCAATGCCGTGGCGGATGGCGCCTGCCTGGCCGGTGTAGCCACCGCCCTTTACATTCACCAGGACATCGAATTTCTCTGCCGTCTCCGTTGCTACTAACGGCTGGCGTACGATAACTTTTAATGTCTCCAGTCCCAGATATTCGTCAATATCCCGTTTATTAATAGTAACTTTACCTGTACCCGGTACCAGATATACCCTGGCAACCGATGATTTTCTTCTTCCTGTTCCGTAATATTTTGAATTAGCCACTGTACTCTACCTCCTTACCGATTAAAATGTTAACGCTTCCGGCTTCTGTGCCGCATGCTTGTGCTCTGGTCCAACGTATACGAATAACTTCTTGTACATCTGCCTTCCCAACGGCCCTTTCGGGAGCATTCCCTTTACTGCATGTTCCAGAACCCGTTCCGGATGCTTTTTCAACATTTCTTTTAATGTAGTTTCCTTCATTCCGCCTACATAATCGGAGTGATGGTAGTAGATCTTCTGATCCATCTTCTTGCCGGTCACTTTAAACTTCTCGGCGTTGACGATGATTACGTAATCGCCTGTATCCATATGCGGTGTAAAAGTCGGTTTGTTCTTTCCCCGCAAAACTTTTGCAACTTCAGATGCCAAACGTCCTAATGTCATTCCATCCGCGTCAACTACGTACCATTTTCTTTCAATAGTAGCAGGACTCGCCATAAATGTTTTCATTGGTTTACCTCCTTGAAATCACCAAAACTACTCTTCATTTTACTTTCGGCTGCGGAATCCCGTATGTCCGGACGTTATTCCTTCGGCCATTTTTTATAGTGTAAATGCTCGCCGGGGCTTTGGCTTGCATTGCTATAATCATCAAAGACCCACCTAGTATAATACACGTCGCTCCGCGTGTCAAGTTTTTTTGATGCGATTTCTCGGAAAGCTATTCTGCTGTATTGGCTGCCAACTTCCCGGCAAGTGCGCAGCCGCAGACGTTAGAACGTGTGCCCGCCGGACACGCAATAAACGGGGGACTCCGCCAAAATTCGCCGATCCTCCGCTAAAAAAACGTTTGTTTTCCCTGCATTTTTTTCGTTGTTCCCGCATTCCTGCTATACTGCTCCCATCATCACTTAGGAGGTATCCACCATGAATTTAACCAGTGGACTTGATTATTTTATTGCAGGCAGCGGAATCCTGATTATCCTTGTCATTTTTGCATGGAACATCTATGAAGTTTTTGTAAGAAAATCCGGACACGGTTCCTCTGCCTGGCCGGACACGGACGATCATTCCGAAGATTCCGCCATCCGGTAGCCTACCCCGGCTTCCGTAAATATGTACTTTGGCTCCGCCGGATTGTCTCCGATTTTCCGGCGGATATTAGTCATATTCACGCGCAGGATCTTATTGTTCCCCGACGCATACGGTCCCCAGATTTTTTCCAGCAGCATCTGGTACGTAATCATCTTGCCGGAATTTCTCGCAAGATATTCCATAATCCGGTACTCCACCGGAGTAAAATGGATCTGTCCGCCGTTTAAGAGCACAATCCTTTTTTCAAAATCCACTTTCAGATCCTCTGCCTGGTAAGCCGCCTGCCCGCCGTAGCGTTTCCGATAACGCAGTGCGCTGCGGATCCGTGCCAGCAGCTCTTCGGAGCCGAACGGCTTGGTCACATAGTCGTCTGCCCCGGCGTCCAGAGCACAGACCTTATCCCGCTCCTTTCTTTTGGACGAAACGACAATCAGCGGGCAGTCCGAGCACTTGCGTACCTGCCGAATGAGCTCAATCCCGTCCATATCCGGCAGCACCAGATCCAGTAAGACCAAATCCGGGTAGTGGTTGGCAAGCTGTACCATCCCGTCCTTCCCCCCGTGCGCCGTATAAAATTTATAACCGCTTTTTAAAAACACTTTTTTCAGATAATATTGTACTTCCCGTTCTTCATCAATGGATAAAATCCTGTATTTTGTCCCTATCTCCATTTTTAACCTCCTGTTCTGCTCTCCTTACTCTACGCAAAACAGGATTTTTTCTTACCGTCCGTCTGATGAATAAACGCCACCACACAAAACAGGCGTATTCGTTTTAACCTCTGCCAGAGGCGGCGCCCCGAACAAACCGGGAAGAAAAACTGTCCGCCTTCTTTTACGAAAGGGATCACCGAGACAATCCGGACGCCATGACAGGCGTGCTGCACGGCACCGCCTGCAGGAGATACGAGCCGGAACGCATCTACGCCCTTTAACACCCTTTCTGCCGCATACTGCTGCTGCAAGCCTCCGGAATCTGCCGCATTTCCAGTCTGCACCAAACCGTCCGGCGCCGGCTTTTGCACCGAACCCAAACTGCCGCCCGGCAAAAGCATACGGTTCTGCTCTTCCCGGAATGATTCGTTTAATCCGGCTTCACAGCCGGCCGCAAACGGCTGCGCCAGATATTCTTCCGGCAGATTTCCCAGAATGCCTATGGCAAACAGCACGGACGCAATCAAACAACAGAGCTTCTTTATTCTGTGAATCGGCACGCGCACCGGCAAATCAGCCTTTCCCGGATCTGCCATTTTGATCGCCTCCGTCCTTCAGCCAGTATTCCATCTGCTCCATCAGCTTCGGGATATCCAGCGGCTTTGCCAGATACCCGTTCATCCCCGCTTCCCGCCCCGCGGCAATGTCCACCGCGGAAGCATTTGCCGAAACCGCAACAATCGGGATGGTGACGGCGTCCGCACGCGGAAATTTGCGGATAGCACGCGTCGCCTCCAGCCCGTTCATAACCGGCATCTGAATATCCATCAAAATCATATCGAAATATCCCTCCGGCATCTCCGCAAAGCGCGTTAAGCCCTCGCGCCCGTTCTCGGCATACTCCACCATTGCCCCGGTTTCCCCAATCAGCTCCATCGCGATTTCCCGGTTAATTTCATTGTCCTCCACCAGCAGAATCCGGCTCCCCTGAAAGAAAAGGAGCGAATCTCCGTCATGCGAAAGCCCGGTGGGGCCGTCGGAATGCTCCGCGGGATTCTGGAGCCTTAAAATTACCGAAACCGTAAACTCCGATCCCCTGTGCGGCTCGCTTTTTACACTGATCGCGCCGCCCATCATGCGCGCAATGTTCTGCGCAATGGAAAGCCCCAGGCCCACGCCGTCCGCATAGCCGCCTTCCGTGCTTTCCATGTGGCTGAACGGCTCAAAGATATGCCGGATGAATTCCGGTTCCATACCGATGCCGTTGTCGCGGAATACAAAATCATACGAGCTGCACCCATGCTCCCTGGACTCGTGCTCCGCTCCCGACACTTCAATCCTGCCGCCGGACGGCGTGTATTTCACCGCGTTTTCCAGGATACTCAAAAACACTTTTAACAGCCGCTTCCGGTCCCCTAAAATATGCTCATGCTGTATCTGCAGCGGACAGAGCTTAAGCTCAAGGCCCTTTTCGCGGATTTGGGGCAAAATCGCCGAAACCGCTTCCTGCATCAGCTCCGACAAGCCGAAGGCTTCCGCTTTTAAATCAAAGCTGCCGGACTTGATCTGGCTGATGTCCATTATCTCATTTAACACGAACAGCAGCTTGCGGCTGGAGACATATGCTTTCTCCAGGCAGTCCTTTACCTTCTGCTGATCTTCCACATTGTCCGCCGCGATTTTGATCATGCCCATGATACCGTTCATGGGAGTGCGGATGTTGTGGCTCATGCTGAACAAAAAATCCTGCTTGGACGCATTGGCCAGATCTGCCGCTTCACAGGCCGCTTGCAGCGCCTGGTGCTCGCGCATCTCTTTTCGCTTGCTTTCCGTTACATCCTGGGCAGCGTAGACAATGGATCGTGCCCTGCCCTGATCGTCCGACTGCGCCATAACGGCCGTACTGCGGATCCAGCCGTATTCGCCGGGCTTTGTATCGGGATGTTCCGGCTTTTTGCGGTATGCCAGCGTCACGTAGGGATTCTTTTCACTTAAGGTGCTGCGCAGGTTCTGGCGGCTTAATACATGCAGATACTCTTCCCGGTCGTCGGGATGGACAAAATGATCGGCATAGGCCTTAAGCCCTTCCGCATAATCCATTTCATCGCCCAGAATTTTCCCGACCTCCTCAAGCTGCTTTACGCTCCGGAAAATCTCCTCTTCCAGATCCGCATAATATGTAGTAAAAAACATCCCGCTTAAGGTGCGGATGATATCGTTCTGTTCCTGCTCTCCCTTCAGCCGCAGCTCCTCTTCCAGTTTTTCCCTGGTTACGTCCCGCCCTAAGATGTTAATGGATACCCGGCTTCCCTGGCGGGCATAGATGATATGCTGCTCCAGCCACTGTAAGGATTTGCCGGCAATCCGGTACTGGCAGGTTTCCTCAAAATAATCCCGGACATTCGCCGCCTTCTGGTACAGATGCTCCGGACTCATAACACTGCGAAACTCCTTCGCGTCCTCCGGATGAACCACACTATCCAGCGCCTTCTGGAAAAACTGATGGTAATTGCCGGTATGGACTTTGCGGATTTCGCTTTCTTCGTTGATCCAAATCCGTTCGCACTGGCCGTTTTCCAGATAAACCGTCGTCATCACGCTGTAGCGGGATTTTAATATTGCCGCAAGCTGCATATCGCGCAGGTTTAAGGTATGCTCCTGGCGCACGCGCCGATCCACGTTCTGCAGAGCCAGTATCGTATAGTTCTTTGTCCCCTGGTTCTGCCCGAAATACGCAATCACCGCCATATAACGGTACTCGTGATCCTCTTCCCCGCGCCACTGGCAGAGCATATCTTTCTTGGGCAGATCGGAATCTTTGATGTTCAGCAAGCCCTCCAGTGAAAACATTTCCCATACTTTATCCCGGTCTACCGGATGAATCTGCTTTAACAGGCGGGATTCCATAATCTCATCCCACTGGATGGTCCACGATTTCCATCCGGTATGCGTGTGCCCGTTTTCCCGCACCAGGTTGGCCTCCCCGGTATCCAAATCTATACCGTAAATGCCGTAATTCTGCTCGCCCAGGGTCCGGATCACTTCCTGGATACGCATGCTTGCGTCGTCCATCTCCAGACTCTCCTGCAAAATATCGTGAATGTCTTTTACATAGAGAAGAATGAAGGCATCCTCGCCGCAGGTACTCTGATCCGATACAACCTCCATCAGATTCCAGCGGTAATCCTCGCCCAGGCGCCTGCGGTAGCAGCAGGTCAGCACGTCCTGCGTCTCCTCTAAAACCGTTTTGAGGTGATCGGGACGGGTAAACGAAATAAAATTGTGCATATCGTCCGGATGGATTCCGCCGTTGTATATAAACTGCCCGAGCCAGCTGGAAAACACATCCGTGCCGTAGCCGAATGCCCGATCCTCCGGCCTGATTTTGACTACCTCATAGGTATCCTCCGTAAGATTAACGCGCAGTATTTTATGGTATGCCTGGTTAATGGCCTGTACGTGCGGCGCTACGGTAATGATAAATGCCGGGATCCGGTTCTCCCATTTTGTCCGGACTGCCGTGATATTCACGATTTCACCAAAGGGGTTATGGTAGCTTATGGTTTCGTTTTCCTGTTTGTCGCCGATCGTCAGTATGGGGCAATTGGCACAGGAATAGTCAAGCAGATCGCTGCATATGGTTCCTTTTCGGATTTGGGGAAGCACTTCTTTTACGCGCCTGTTGTAGTATAAAATTTCATGATTGTCTTCCCGGATAATAAATACTCCGGTCGTCGGCACTGCATTCAGTATTTTTTCATATTCTTTGATCTCCATAGTTCCACCTTTCTCTGCCCGAAACTGCTATATGGAATCCGTGGTTTACGGCTGTATTTGTTTTCTTTCTATTGTACTAAATTGAAGAGCAGCAATCAAGGGGGTGAAGAATAAAAAGTGTACACTTTGTCAGGAGTGTACACTTTTTTCATGCCGAATCGGCGCGCTTATTTTTGGGCCGTTACATTTTTCACCTTCGACCATTCCGAATAATATTTCTTTCCCTTTACCTTCTGGAACGTGCGTATCCGGACATAATATTTTTGCTTTGCCTTTGCTTTGACGGCAAGCGTCACGGCGGACGTTTTCTGAACCGTCTTTACCTTTGTTGCTTTCTTTTCAAATTTCTTTGACGTCGAATATGCGATTTCATAGCCTGCCGTCTGCTTCGCCTGTTTTTTCCATTTGACGGTAAAGCCCTTTGATTTCGCCTTTAACTTGGAAACAGAGGTGCCTTTGGGATTGATCCGGAAGGCCTGTTCCATGGTTCCGCTGTAATTGCCCGTAAAAGAAACCAGAACCTTTGCTTCTCCGACCTCTTTGTTGCTGCCGTAGGAAACCGTATAGCTGTCCGGGCGGATCGCGCTTCCGCTGCCGTCAATTACGGTAACGCCCGGCTTTGCCTGTTTTCCGTTATATGTGTAGTCTTCCCTGGAAAGCACAATGGTCTTGGGCGCATAGATGACCGCCGTGCCCGCCGTATTGCCGCATGACACGCAGACCCTTGCCCTCCTGCCGTTTTGGCCGAACGAAGCTTTGGCTTCAACGGATTCCCGGTAAACATGCTCTTTCTGCGGTACGGCCTCTGTTCGGGTATGGCCGCATTCCGTACAGGTATAGGTGATTTCACCGGGCGCAGTACAGCCGGCAGCTTTCGTGACAACGCCTTCCCCGTAGGTATGCGTATGCCCGGTTGCAGGAATCGGTTCCGTCTTCGTTTCCCCGCAGCGGATACAGGTATAGGTCTTTACCCCGTCGGCCGTTTCGGTCGGCTCGGTTGTCACCGTACCTTCGTCAAAGCTGTGCCCGGACGCCCCGGTATAGTCGTCCCGATAGCTGTCGCGGCATGCCGTACAGGTATAAGTCGTATAGCCCTGTTCGGTACAGGTCGGGGCTGTGACGGCGGTCTGATAGGAATGGCCCGCCGCCGGGGTTTCCTCTGTTTTTGTACTGCCGCATTCCGTACAGATATAGGTTTTTTCACCGGATTCGGTACAGGTTGCGGCTTTTGTAACCCTTCCCCCGTCATAAGTATGCGTTGTGTGAATGACAGGAGGAAGGATTTCTTCCTTTGTCTCCCCGCATCGGATGCAGGTATAGGTTTTTATCCCTTCGGTTTCAGAAGTAGGAGGCGTCGTAATTTCGCCCTGATTATAGGCGTGCCCCAGCGCTTCTGTTTCCGT
>CAMSEJ010000115.1 GCA_947057405.1 uncultured Roseburia sp. | reverse complement strand
CGTCTAAAGCCGCTTCCATCTTATCCATGTCGGTGCACATATAAGCGGAAACATAACCGCGGTCAAACTGCATTCCTTCCACCAGATCCAGTTCGGTCTGCATGGTTTTGGACTCTTCAATCGTAATTACGCCGTCGTTGGTCACTTTTTCCATTGCATCGGATACCAGTGTGCCGACTTCGTCGTCGCCTGCGGAAATAGCGGCTACCTTTGCAATCTGATCTTTGCCTTTTACTTTCTGGCTCATGGCCTTTAACGCTTCTACCGCAACGTCTGTCGCTTTCTTCATACCCCTGCGCAGTACGATTGGGTTCGCGCCTGCCTCCAGATTCTTCATGCCTTCATGCACCATCGCCTGTGTCAGCACGGTTGCGGTAGTCGTACCGTCTCCGGCTACGTCGTTTGTCTTGGTCGCAACTTCTTTGACAAGCTGTGCGCCCATGTTTTCAAATGCGTCCTCCAATTCAATTTCTTTTGCAATCGTAACGCCGTCGTTGGTAATCAGCGGAGCGCCGAACGATTTGTCCAGTACGACGTTCCTGCCCTTCGGCCCTAACGTTACGCTAACTGTATCCGCCAGTTTATCTACGCCGGCGCCCAATGCTGCCCTTGCTTCTGATCCGTATTTGATTTCCTTTGCCATGATCGTTTTCCCTCTTTCTTTTCTGAATTATAAGCTTTTTTATTCTACAACTGCCAAAATGTCATTCTGCTTTACGATAATATATTCTTCGTCTTCCAATTTCACTTCTGTCCCGGCGTATTTTGAATAAATTACCTTTTGTCCAACCGTAACCTGCATGGAAACTTCTTTTCCGTCTACAATCCCGCCCGGGCCTACGGCAATCACTTCTGCTTCCTGCGGCTTCTCCTGGGATTTGCTCGTCAAAATGATTCCTGATTTGGTTGTTTCTTCTGCTTCTAACTGTTTTAAAACAACTCTGTCTGCTAAAGGTACTAACTTCATTTCAAATGCCTCCTTATTTTTCTGCTTTTTTCTGGTTATTAGCACTCATATCTTTCGAGTGCTAACCGATAGACCTATCATATGTTTTGCGAATCGTTTCTGCAAGCGTGCGAATTTTGCTGCTAACTATGATATGCTTTTGTTTGCTCCTGCATTCTTTTCATTTCTCTCTTTTTCATATTTTTACCGATTTTTGGCTTTTTAATACTTTTTTTAGAAAATTCATTTTCTTATAATCTACTGCAGGGGAAAAAACGATAACAAAATACAAAACAATACAGGAATGGATATATGACAGTCGAAAAAGAATAAAACCCAATAAGAACCGAATGCTGCTCACCGACACCCGCAGCAGGAAGAAGATGTTTACATAGAAGTTATAATTTCTTAACATAAAAAGTTGCGGCAAAGAGCCGCATCCATCCGAAAAATATTGAAAGCGCAAGCCACCTACCATGCAAGCCTGCCAAAACCGCAGTCAGCCAGAGGACAGGGGATGCGGCATTCGCCTTGTAACAGGATTTAACGGCTCTTAAGTATCCCCTGTCCTCTGGCTGACGGAGCTTTGCCAGCATCATTCGCTATAGTATTAAATTTCACACCCTCCGGAAAAATACGGCTAAATCAACAAAAAATGCCTTAATCCCGCATAAATCCCGTCTTCATGCAGCGACGCCGTCACATAATCCGCCGCCTTTTTAGCATCATCCGTCGCATTGCCCATAGCAATTCCGGTCCCGACATACCTAAGCATTTCCAGGTCATTCACACTGTCCCCAAACGCATATGTATTTTCATGAGGAATCTTTAAATAATCACAAACCCACTGAATCCCGGTCGCTTTGGAAATGCCCTTAGGCATGCCTTCCACATACTGCCCTTCATGAAACAAAAGCTCATATTCCCCGGACAGCTCCCGTATCATCTGCTCTTTTGTCCCTTTTCTCCAGTTGGCAGTAAATTTGTTAATGGCGTCATACTGCGCCAGCGGACAAAACCGCTCTCCCAGCTCCTGCTTCAGATTCAGGATATACGGATCGTCACGGAAATCCTCCAGATCGGCAAACAGATAGTTCCTGCCCTCCAATACGACCGGGACATTCCATTCTCCCAGCAGGGCAAGCAGCCGCCCGATATCTTCCTGCGGGATCGTTTTTTCAAAAACAACGTCTCCGTGAAATTCAATGTGCGTGCCGCACCCGGCAATAATGCCGTCAAATCCGATATCCTCCAGCAATTCCCGGGCATAGATGTTTACCCGGGTCCTTCCGCTGCAGAGGAACGCAAAATCCCCGTTCTCCCTCAGCCTGCGGATTGCCGTAACGGTACTTTTGGGCACCTGCATCTGTTCGTCGAGCAGGGTGCCGTCAATATCAAAAAAAACTGCGTGTTTCATGTCTGTCTCCTTCCCGGAGCATATCCGGAATGCTTTATGCCGTTCGATGAGATTTACTCATCACGGCTGTCAAATATATGGTTGCTTGCAATATAACCTATGCACCAGATTAGCCCCGAAACCGTCATGGAAGAAATACATTTCACGGCGGATATCAGAAGCTGCGGCAGCGTTAACGTGCCAAGGGCAAAGGCTGCAATCGTTTCTTTTACCGGCTTTAACAGCAGAACCCAGCCGCCGATGTAGACGGAAACGATAAGGCCCAGTATGTATATGGCGACCGAAAGCGCCATACGGATATTCCGGCTCATTTAAATCCCCCTCTTTTCCCTGTCCGGACTGCGGTTTCCTGATTATCATATCATTATCACCTGGGGGATTCAAGTTGTTTTTTTATTGGAGAATTTTGTTATTTAATGCTTGTCTTGCCTTTCTCTATCTGCTATAATCAGAAAACAAAAGAAATAAAAGGAGATGTCAAAATGAAAGGAAATATTGTTGTTGGACAGTCCGGCGGCCCTACCGCCGTCATTAATTCATCCATTGCCGGCGTTTACGTGCAGGCAAAGAAGCTGGGTGTGGAAAAGGTTTATGGTATGGTGCACGGGATCGAAGGATTTTTAGAGGACAAGCTGTGCGACATGGACGACTACTTCTCGGATCCGATCAACGTGGAGCTCTTAAAGAGAACCCCGTCTGCATTCTTAGGCTCCTGCCGTTTTAAAATGCCCAAAATCGAAGGACATGAAGACGTATACGAAAAAGTATTTGAAATTATGGAAAAACACAACATCGAATGCCTCTTCTATGCAGGCGGCAACGATTCCATGGATACCGTAAAGATGCTGTCCGATTACGCGGCGGCACACGGCAAATCCCAGAGGTTTATGGGCGTTCCAAAGACCATTGACAACGATCTGCCTATCACGGACCACTGCCCGGGCTACGGCTCCGCAGCCAAATATATCGCGGCTTCTTTAAAAGAAGTAATCCGTGACAACGAATCCTTCGGTGCGAAAAAGCCGACCGTATGTATCGTTGAAATTATGGGCCGCAATGCCGGATGGCTGACCGCAGCGGCAGCGCTTGCAAAGGGAGATGACTGCTCCGGTGCAGACGCGATTTACCTCCCGGAAAAGACATTCGATATGGACGCATTTATGGCAAAGGTAAAAGAACTTGCCGAGACAAAGAGCTCCGTTGTCATTGCCGTTTCCGAAGGCGTAAAAATCGCGGACGGGCGCTATGTATGTGAGCTTGCCAATGAAAATGTAGCCGTAGACGCATTCGGCCACAAGCAGATGTCCGGAACCGCCGCATATCTTGCGCAGATGGTTGCGACAGAAACAGGTTTAAAGACCCGTGCCATTGAATTTTCCACTTTACAGAGGGCCGCTACCCACTTAGCATCCTTAACGGATATCAACGAAGCGTTCCAGGCCGGCGCAGACGCAATGAAGGCTGCTGCTGCAGGAGAAACCGGAAAGATGATTATCTTTACCCGTGACGGAGAAGATCCCTATGAGTGCGGTACCAGCTCTTATGACATTCACGAAATTGCAAACGTAGAGCGCCATGTACCGGATGAATGGTTTACCGAAGACGGAACCAACCTCAACGAAAAATATGTGCAGTATGCGCGTCCGTTAATTATGGGCGAGCTGACGCCTGTATTTGTAGACGGGCTTCCGCGCCATATCGTGATGAAAGAATTATTCGATTAAAACACTGCTGCCCCAGGCAGTTTCCAAACAGCCTGCAGACCGGAGAATCCGGCTGCGGGCTGTTTTTATTCTATGCCTTCTTAAGCCTTTGGAATTCCGGTATTTATAACTACAAAATACGGTTGCAATTTCCGGTTAAACGTAGTATTCTTTATAACAACAGAAAACATGTACTGCAAAGAAAGGAATCCAAATGACCGAATTATTTCATATAATCAGCGACGGCTCCTGCGACCTGCCCACGCCGCTGGCACAGAAACAGAACATCACCGTTGTACCGTTTTATGTATCATTTGACGGCATCAACTACAAAAAAGAAAAAGCCGAAATCAATATCCGTGATTTTTACCAGCAAATGGTAGATCAAAA
The DNA here is from genome assembly GCA_947057405.1 of uncultured Roseburia sp. GTDB lineage: Bacteria > Bacillota > Clostridia > Lachnospirales > Lachnospiraceae > Roseburia_B. The sequence continues at coordinate 3,263 of CAMSEJ010000115.1, read as the reverse complement.
GGGCGTCTACCCCAAATCCTCCCTGCCCTCCATCCATGATTACGAAGAAGCCTTCCTGCCCTTTGCAAAACAGGGAATACCCATTCTCTGCATTTGCATTACCACCAAATTCAGCGGTTCCATGCAGTCGGCGCTCGGCGCAAAAGATCTGATTCTGGAACAATATCCGCAGGCAGAGATCACGGTAATAGACGCTGCCGTAAACACGGTTTTACAGGGCCTTTTCGTATTAGAAGCCGCCAGGCTCCGCGACAGCGGCGCCGGCCTTAAGGAGACCGCAGCCCGCCTGGAAGAAATCAAAGGAACCGGGCGCATTTTCTTTACCGTCGGAAATATGGAATATTTAAAACACGGGGGACGCATCGGAAAAGTCGCCGCCGTCGCAGGAAGCGTCTTAAATATCCGTCCCGTCATCACCTTAAAACAGGGAGAAATCTTCCCCTCCGGCATCGACCGCGGACGCAGGCGAACGCTTCAAAAGACACTGGATTTGTTATTGGAATATTTAAAAGAAAGCCGGCTGGGCATCGAATGCTTCAGCCTTGCCGTCGGATACGGATATGACCGTGCAGAAGGAGAAGCCTTCCGCGATCACGCCCTGTCTGTGCTAAAGGAAAAAGGATATGACATCAAAGAAATTGCCCTTTACCAGATCGGAGCGACCATAGGCGTACACACCGGGCCGTATCCCCTTGGGTTTGGCATCCTTGAAAAAGCGATCCACTGATGCCTTTTTGCCGGACTGACCATATCAAAGGCAGCAGGTATCCGTCCTGCTGCCTGTTCCATACCAAAACCGCTTCCGTTTTATCCGTGCATATGATACAGCTTTTCATAAATCCCGCCCTTTCGGATCAGCTCCTCATGGCTTCCCTCTTCTTCAATCCCCTGTTCCGTCAGCACCAAAATCCGCCCTGCATTCCGGATTGTCGAAAGCCGGTGTGCAATCACAAACGTCGTCCGGTTCTTTGCCAGCTTTTCCAACGATTCCTGCACCACCTTTTCGCTTTCATTGTCAAGCGCCGATGTCGCCTCGTCAAAAATCAGGATCGGCGGGTTCTTCAAAAACACCCGCGCAATCGAAAGCCTCTGCTTTTGCCCGCCGGACAGCTTAATCCCGCGCTGCCCGATATCGGTGTCATATCCGTTCGGCAGCGACAGGATAAACTCGTGCGCATTTGCATTTTTTGCCGCCGCAATCACCTCTTCGCGCGTCGCGTCCGGTTTTCCGTAACGGATATTGTCAAACACCGTACCGACAAACAAATAGACATCCTGCTGTACAATTCCAATCTGATCGCGCAGGCTTTTCAGTCTGACAGAACGAATGTCCCGTCCGTCGATTAATACCCTCCCACCTGTCACATCATAAAACCGCGGAATCAGGCTGCACAGCGTGCTCTTCCCCGCGCCGCTTGAACCGACAAGCGCCACATATTCTCCCGCATCCACATGCAGACTGACGTGGCTCAACACCTTTTCGCTGTTCTCCTCATAACGAAACGACACGTTTTCAAAATCAACTGCCCCGGCCACCGCAGGCAGATCTGCCGCGGCCGCGTCATCCGCAATATCCGGCTGTATCGCCATAATTTCCAGAAACCGTTCAAACCCGGTATACCCGTTCTGGAACTGCTCCGTAAAATCAATCAGCGTCTTAACCGGCTCTGTCAGTACATTGATGTAGAGCAGAAACGTAATCAAATCCGTCACGTCAATTTTTCCAGAAGAAATAAAAACCGCTCCCGCCACCAAAACCACAACCGTGATCAAAAGCGAAAACGAACTCAAGCCTGCATGATACCCGCCCATATAAAAATAACTGTTCTTCTTGGCATCCAAAAACCCGCGGTTGCCTTCCCCAAACTTCTCTTCCTCCATCTGCTCATTCGCAAACGACTTTACCACCCGGATCCCGGAAAGATTATCCTCAATCCTGCTGTTGATTTCCGAAATCTTTTCCCGGTTGCGCCGAAACGCCCGTTTCATTTTCCCGTTAAAAAAATAAGCATATACAAACATCACCGGAATCAGTGCAAATGCAAAAACCGTCAAAAGCGGGCTGATGCAGAGCATAATGATAAACGCGCCGCAGATTTTAATCACGGAAATCACCACATTTTCCGGCCCGTGGTGCATCAGCTCCGTAATATCAAACAGGTCTGTCGTAATCCTCGACATCAAAGCCCCCACCTTCTGATTGTCATAAAAAGCAAACGACAGCTTCTGATAATGCGCGAAAATTTCCGAGCGCATATCATATTCAATCCTCGCCCCCATCACATGCCCGTAATTGGAAATATAAAAATTGCAGTAACAGGACACCGCAACCAGCCCCGCCATCAAAACGCCCAGCAAAAGCGTCTGCCGAAGCACCTCGCTTTTTTCCAGATAAATAATATTCGATGTAATAAACCGCGCAATCAAAGGAATTGCCAGCGCAATCACAGACGCCAGAATAGCAAAAAACATATCCGCCGCAAACACCCGGCGATACGGCCTGTAATAGGACAGCATTTTTTTCAGATTCTCACGCATAAACCGCTTCCCTTTCTTTTTTATTTATGATAACCTTATTTTACTAATACTATAAATTATGGAGGTTCACACTATGGATATTTTACAAACCCATTACGAAAAACTGGCAGCCACCGTCATTTCCGGCTTAAACAGGCGGCAAATAGACGGCTATTACTTAAAAACAGCCAAAGAAGCCGTTGAACTGGCGCTTACCTTTCTTCCGGAGCATCCCGTTGTAGGCTTCGGCGGATCCATGACACTGATGCAGACCGGGTTGTTAGACGCATTAAGAGCCGATCCGTCTGTCCGTCTCTTAGACCGCGAGACCGCGCAGACCGCAGCCGAAAAAGAAGAGATCTACCGCAGGCACTTATTGGCAGATACCTATTTCATGAGCAGCAACGCCATCACCACAGACGGCGAGCTGATTAATATCGACGGCTTCGGCAACCGGGTTGCAGCGCTTATATTCGGGCCAAAAGAAGTCGTCATTTTAGCCGGTATGAACAAAATCGTACCTTCCGTTGAAGAAGGCGTAAACCGTGTCCGCAACACAGCGACCCCGCCGAACTGTATGCGCCTCAGCAAACAGACCCCCTGCGCTTCCACCGGGATTTGCAGCGACTGCCTTTCCGCCGACTGCATCTGCAACCAGATTGTCGTAACACGCAGAAGCGGGCAGAAGGGGCGTATCAAAGTCCTTTTGATTGGAGAACAGTTAGGATTTTAACAGGCCCTTCTGC
>CAMSEJ010000114.1 GCA_947057405.1 uncultured Roseburia sp. | reverse complement strand
CTACACAAGGTACCACACTCTTTCCCTACACGACGCTCTTCCGATCTTCATCATTAACCTCCAAGATTCGTAATACCGAACGAAAACGGATTAAACTTTTTTTCATTTTAGTCTCATTTCAATTCGTAAATATTACAATTATTACAAAAATGTTACACTCAGATGGTAGCACAGTAATATATCTTTGTCAAGTCCTAATATTTTCTTCTTTTTTTCTTAAGAAAAGCCGCGTATACCATGCACGTTTTCTATAAAAAAATCCCCAGGAAACATTCATTTCCTGAGGATTTTATCTGTCATCCTACAATCTTTTCAGCAGCTCTTCTCTCTGCGCCTCAAATCCCGGCTTGCCAAGCAATGCAAACATATTTTTCTTATAACTCTCCACGCCCGGCTGATTAAACGGATTCACACCCAGAATATATCCGCTCACGCCAACTGCAAACTCAAAGAAGTAGAACAGCTCGCCCAGATAAAATTCATTCTGCTCCGGAATATTTACAACCAGGTTCGGTACATTGCCGTCCGTATGCGCAAGAATTGTCCCATTCATGGCGTTTTTATTCACAAAATCCATATCCTTGCCTGCAAGGTAATTCAGCCCGTCCAAATCCACAGGCTCTTCCCCGATCACAACATTGCCTCTGGCGTCCTCAACGCACATTACGGTTTCAAATAAATTCCTGGCACCGTCCTGGATAAACTGTCCCATCGAATGCAAATCTGTCGTCAGATCCACCGATGCCGGGAACAGCCCCTTCTGATCCTTGCCTTCGCTTTCGCCGTAAAGCTGCTTCCACCATTCGGAAACATAATGCAGGCTGGGCTCATAATTTGCCAGTACTTCAATTGCTTTCCCCTTCCGGAGTAAAATATTACGGATTGCCGCATACAGCAGAGCGTCGTTCTCCTCGAATTTCTGTTCCATGGCAAGCCTGCGCCCTTCGGCTGCACCGGCCATAAGCGCTTCAATATCCGCGCCGCTTACTGCAATCGGAAGCAGCCCCACCGCCGTAAGGACCGAAAACCTGCCGCCGATATCATCCGGCACGACAAATGTCTCATAGCCTTCTTCCGTGGCGAGATTCTTAAGCGCCCCGCGTGCCTGATCCGTCGTAGCGTAAATGCGTTTCGCCGCCTCTTCTTTGCCGTATTTTTCTTCCAGCTTCTTCTTGAAAATACGGAATGCAATCGCCGGCTCCGTCGTCGTACCGGACTTGGAAATCACGTTAACCGAAAAATCCCTGTCGCCAATAACATCCAAAAGCCCCTCTAAATAAGCGCCGCTGATACTGTTGCCCGCATAATAAATCTCCGGCGTTTTCCGGACATCCGCCGGGATGTTGTTATAAAATCCATGCCGTAAAAATTCAATTGCAGCCCTTGCGCCCAGATACGAACCGCCGATGCCAATCACGACAAGCACCTCGGAATCCGACTGGATCTTCTTTGCGGCTTCCTTAATCCGCGCAAACTCTTCCTTGTCATAAGCCACCGGTAAATCCAGCCAGCCCAGAAAATCGTTGCCCGCACCGCTTTTGGAGACAAGCAGCTCTTTCGCGTCCTCTGCGAGCCTGCCCATATAGCCGATTTCTTCTTCGCTGATAAATCCTGCTGCCTTTGAATAGTCCAATGTAACTTTACCCATAATACAACACTCCTTCGTCTGTAAAATCTTTTTCCTTATTTTAGCAAACACTTTTCCAATGTTCAAGCCCTAAAAGACTTCCGATATGACCTCCATTAAAAGCTTTGCGTCCTCTTCACTTTTCTTTGTATCCTGCACCGGCGCTTCCTGCGCGGCTTCACATGCCGGAAGCTGTGTATGTTCAGGGGATTCTTTTTGTACCGGCACTTCCTCTTTTGTATCTTCCGCCAGGATTACTTCAAAATACCTGCGGATTTTTTTGCAGATTTTATGTACCTCCCGCCTTGTCCTTGTCACCTGGATCAAAACCAACAGCCAGATCAGCAGACAGATACCGCCTGCCGCCATCCCAATTGTTACCATGTTTTCTCTTAGGTATAGGATCATTTGTTCCTGCTGCATAAAAAGTTCCTCCTTTTTTCTTTTTACAGTATGTATTATATGGAAAAAAGAAGGACAAGAAAAGAGCTCCCTTTCATATTTTCACCGCAAGTTTTGACATCTGACATACCGATACATGTCTGTTTTGGCGCTTACTGTCATTCCAAATCCTCTTTTGGAATAATATAGCCGGCAAAACAGCATACATAGCCCTGATCCAGCATCAAAACGCGGTTCCGGGACGAGGAAAGCACAATATCACCTACCACACCGACCGAAGTAATATCATGCTTGCCGCATATCCAATATTGCCTGCCCTCTACCGTAAACAGGTTGATAATCCGGTAATTCCAATCCTCGCCGCTTCCGCAGTTTGGGACGCACACGCCTGCGGTCCGCCCCTTTACGGTACAAAACCGCTCCGCAATTTCGGGATAAAACCGGTTCAGGTTGACATTTCCCAGCATCATAACCCCGAATTTGCCTGCCTGTATCCTGCTGTTTTTACAGTTCTGCATGACATCATAATCCCTGCCGTACATACACCTTATCGTACAGCCGGTATCCTTGTTCTGGCCCCAGACACGGCATCTGTCTATTCCGTCCAGTTCTTTCTGCGTTACAAAGCTTTCATTCTCACCCAAAGATGTATGCAGCGCCCCCTCGAACATCACAACCGTGCTGGCAGGAGAATTGCCGAATTTGCGGTAATACTCCCGCACCAGACGCCTTGTCTGCTCGGCATAATCCTCGTCCGCGTTTTCCGAAGCCGCAGAAATATTTTCCGAATGGCTGAAATAATCTCTCATAAAATCCGACAGCACATGAATCCCCAGCCCGTACATGCCGAAATAATACAGCCATCCGTTTTCCACAATATACCCCGCCTGCATAACCGGAACGGTCCTTCCCTCCATCATCCGAATCAGCTTCCGTTCCTTTTCCTCAACGGGAGTAAAATGTATCCCGGCATCCAGTTCGTCCGGATTTCGAATCACCGCATCGCCGTTTCCGTACAAAAAATAGATCCGTCCGCCCACAGCCTTTTTCAAAAACAGATACGGATCCTTGAGGAAACGATGGATTTCTTTGCCCAAAGCGCTTTTTTCGTTGATTTCTTCCATCAGCGCCAGCCTTTGGATCGGTGTCAGATAAGGCAGTATTACGGTTTTTACCCCGTGCTTTTGCGTAATATGGATCAGCCTGCCGATATCTTTTATCGTACAGCCGCCCAAAACCAGAATATCAATGACATCCGGAATGACGCTGCATTCGCCATACCCCTCCGGTCCCTGCTTCATACCGGCATTCCGGTTGTAGCTTCCGACCATATAAATACAATTTGTCACATTTTGTTGTTCTTTGTCATATATACTGCCAATATGAAACAGGCTTCCCTCCTCATTTTGAAATATATAACGAAAATACCTTCCCCGCATATTACTTTTCTCCCGGCGTTCCTAACTCACAGCTATCCAAAAAACCCATATAGCCAGCCGCTCATATGCTGCTTATGGCATTTCCACAGGTAATCTGTCTTACCTTCTATTGTAATGTATCTTTTCGTTTTTACAAGTCTTTTCTTGACATTTTAACACTAGGGTATAATATAATATCATCATTGCATCGAAATAATTGTAAGAAAGGAAACAGGTATCCCATATGAAAAAAATTGTTTTAACCGGCGGCGGCACGGCCGGCCATGTAACACCCAATATTGCCCTGCTCCCATGCTTAAAAGAAGCCTCATATGACATACGCTACATCGGCTCTTACCGCGGAATGGAAAAGGAACTCATTGAAGCGGAGCATATTCCCTATTACGGCATTTCCTCCGGCAAATTACGCCGTTATCTGGATTTGAAAAATCTCTCCGATCCGTTTCAGGTCATCAAAGGGTTTGCACAGGCCGTCCGTCTGCTGCGCAGGCTCAGGCCGAATATCGTATTTTCCAAGGGCGGCTTTGTTTCCGTACCAGTCGTTCTTGCCGCGAAATTCTGCAAAATCCCCGTCATCATCCACGAGTCGGACCTGACGCCCGGACTTGCCAATAAAATCGCCATCCCGGCAGCCAAAAAGGTCTGCTGCAATTTTCCGGAAACGCTAAAATACCTGCCCAAAGAAAAAGCCGTTCTGACCGGCTCGCCGATCCGCAAAGAGCTGCTGTCCGGAAATCCGGAGTATGCGCGCGACTACTGCCACTTCCACGGACAAAAGCCCGTTCTTCTGATTATCGGCGGAAGCTCCGGCTCCAAAATAATCAACGATACCGTCCGTGCACAGCTTCCGGCCCTGTTAGAAGAATTCCAAATCATCCACCTGTGCGGACGGGGCAACCTCGACAACAGTCTTATGAAAACCGCAGGCTACGCACAGTTTGAATACATCAGCCAGCAGCTTAAGGATATGTTCGCATTAGCGGATATCGTAATTTCCCGTGCCGGTGCAAATGCCATCTGTGAACTGCTCGCACTGCGCAAGCCGAATATTTTAATTCCGCTTTCCGCCAAAGCCAGCAGGGGAGATCAGATTTTAAATGCGAAATCATTTGAAAAACAGGGATTTTCCTATGTTATAGAGGAAGAAAATTTAAACGGTCAAACGCTGCACGACGCACTTCGGTCGGTTCTGCTCCAAAAAAAGACCTATATCTCTGCCATGGCGGCGAGCGGACAGATGGATTCTATCCGAACCATCCTTGGATTAATCGAAGAACTCGCATAGAAGATGCGGCTTTCGCGCCAAAAGGGCTGTACCGCTTAGTACAGCCCCTCCTTGATCCGACCGCATATTTCTTTCATTTCCTCTTCCGTAAACATTTCATGGCTCCAGTTCAGGATATCGTCATTTTTCATATTCTGATAGCGCGGGATCAGATGCAGGTGAAAATGAAATACCGTCTGTCCCGCTACCTCTTTATTATTCTGCACCAGATTAAACCCGTCGCATTGCAGCACATTGGTCATATGCATTGCCAGTTTCTTCGCGAGCATCATAGCATCCCCCGCAAGCTGCGTATCAATTTCATACAAATCCGCGTAATGCTCTTTCGGAAGAATTAACGCATGCCCCTTTGAAGCCGGAGCCGCATCTAAAATTACCCGAAACTTCTCGTCTTCATAAATTGTGTTTGTCGGGATTTCCCCGGACGAGATCCTGCAAAAAATACAATTTTGGTCTTTCATATCACATTCTCCTTTTCGTGTCGAATTTGGTAGCACATTTTGTCTTGAAATGCCCATTTTTAAATGCTAAAATATATGCAAAATGAATATTTTTTCAAAAACCGGGAGGAAACTGCATGACAAACGAAGATTACCAGATTATTTTTCATGAAATCAAAAACTATATTACCTTTATCAACAGCTCCCTGCAGCTCGTTGAAAAAATGCATCCGGAAATCAAAGGATACCCTTACTGGACGAATTCCATGCAGGAATTATCTTCCCTGAAAAAGATGCTGATCGAACTGAACTCTGCCCGTTCCGGCAGCGATCTCACACGCGTTCCCACTTCTTTTGATGCCTTTCTGGCCGAGCTCGAGCAGGCATGTCCTGCCATGTTCCACTCGAATGACTTTCATTTAAAGATTTCCAGAGACCGGCCTCTGCCCACCTGTCCTATCGATCCGGAACGGCTCAAACGAGCGCTGCTTAACATTCTCAAAAACGCCTATGAAGCAATGGGCGGCACCGGAACGGTGTATCTTCGGGCATACCAGAAAAACTCCTTTTTACTCCTTGACATCATTGATTCGGGCGGCGGCATTGATCCTAAAATCCTGCCGGAACTTTTTACTCCCTTTAAGACCACCAAACAGGGCGGCACCGGCCTTGGGCTGTTAATCGCAAAGCAGGCAGTGGAAGCGCACGGCGGCCGCCTGACGGTTGATTCCCGTCCGCAGGACGGCTGTACCTTTTCCGTTTCCCTGCCGCTCCCGGGTTAATCGTCAATGAAATTGAATATAGTATCTAACATCCGCAGCGTCTTAAAATTCCCTTTCGCTGTCATAACGCCCGTCATAAACGCCCGCTGGAATGTCATTCTGCCGTTAATAATATTTGTCATGATATCGGCGCTTAGCTTGGCATAGACGTCAATATTGTCTTCATTGCCGTAATAGCAGGTCAGCTCGTCTCCCCGTACATCCAGAAAAAGAGGCTGTTTCTTGCCCTCTATCATAAACAGATAGGATGCCCGAAAGCCCTCTTCCGGAATAAAATGGCTCTCAAATTCTTTGATAAACATTTTATCGTCCGCTTCATTGCTCTTGCCTAAGATATCCTTAAACATGGAAGCCAGCTCCTCGATATCTTCCTTCTGCTTCTTCACATACGTATCATCCGACACATATTTGGAAAGCTGCTCGCTTTCCTGCGGCGTCAGATCCATGGACGGCGTCCGCAGCACCGTCTGCTTAATCGCCTGGTTGCTGCTCGGAAGCGCTTTCATTTTCTGGGAAATCGAACGGTAAAGGTTCTCCGCTTTTTTCTCGATAATCAGCGTATATTCCTGATTCATCTCAAAGCTGACCAGATCCTCCACATACCCGCACAGCCCGCTACAGGGCTGTCCGCCCAGGATAACCCAGGCATTCTCCAGCGTCATGACGCCTTCCCGCTCACCGTATGTCGTGGACATGACAATCGGCTGCATATAAAGCGAACTCATCATTTCCTTGTCCCCGTACAGCCAGCAGGCGTCTAAAAACTGCTGCATATAGCCGCCGATTCCCAGCCACTCCACCGTTGTGGCCAGGATAATGCCGTCCGCATCCTTAAACGTGTGGGGCAGCGTGGATATCTCGTTCTTGTGCTCATAGATATTGAAACGCTCCACCGTAACACGCAGTTCCTTTAATACATCCTCCATCTTGTCCAACACATACAGTGTAGGATCATCCAGCAAACCTCTTCCGCCATAATATATCTTAATTTTCATAGCTTCCTCCATCCGAAAACCGTTTTGCACTCCGGCTTACTAGAGCGTGTTTAAAAAATGCTCTACGCCTTTCTTTATAGTATATTGATTTTTGGCGTTAAAATCAATATACTTATGTGCGATTTCTTAGAATGTTTGCAGATTTCGACCACACCGCATAGATACTGCCAAGCAGGACGCCGCCTGCCATGCCGCCGATATGTCCCCAGTTGTCAACTCCCGTCGTGGAAAACCCGTAATACAGGCTGAGCGCCGCCATTCCAAAAAGCCCCTTCGTCGTCAGGTTCCCCACCTTTCCCCTGTGCCACGCCGCCCAGGCAAGCAGGCCGCCGATTACGCCGAATACCGCGCCGGACGCGCCTGCCGAAACCGCATACTCCGCGCTTCCCAATTCCTTATAGAAAGAGAGCAGGCTGCCGCACAGCCCGGCGCCCAGATACAGCCCCGCAAAACGAACGCTGCCCAGTACGCCCTCTAGCCGGATACCGGTCAGGCCCAGGACAAGCATATTGTTCATCAGATGATCCGCACCGAAATGCAGAAACATACAGGTAAACAGGCGGTAATATTCGCCTCCGGACGTAATCAGTGGCTCATAGGACGCACCGTGTGCAATCATAAAATGGCTGTCCTGTGTATCTCCCATCAATTCCAGAATCAGCCATATCAGAATATTGGTTATCAAAAACAAAACCGTAACATACGGTTTGCATTCCCGGTTTTCTGGTTCCATAGAATCCCTCGCTTCCCGAAAAATTATGTTGTATAACACATTATAAAGATCGGAAGAGCACACGTCTGAACTCCAGTCACA
>CAMSEJ010000113.1 GCA_947057405.1 uncultured Roseburia sp. | reverse complement strand
CTACACAAGGTACCACACTCTTTCCCTACACGACGCTCTTCCGATCTGCACATGCCCGACGGTTCCAGATTTTGGTCGATCAGCGGAGGGCCGCTGACACAGATGCCGCGGGACGAAAAATAGGGGTGATCGATTTCGGAAAACAGAATAGAGGAATCCTCGTAGTCCTTGACAGCGGAGATGACCCAGTCCCCGTAATTCCGGTAATTCGTCTCCATCAGGTAACGATCCATAATGTTTTGAAACAGCGTTACGGACGACATAAACGATACGGCGATAAAAGCCGCCAGGGAAACGTACCACATCTCCCGGCGCCGCCGTTTCTGCCCGGTCAGAATTAATTTAATAAACATACCCATAGTACCTGTCTCCTTTCCGTTTTCGGCGGGACGCGCAAAACAGCAGTCCCTGTATAAAGCTACCGTACCGCAGAAACCTTACAGAAACGTGACAGAACTATAACTTTTCGTTTTTCAGGGCAAATACCGGCAGGACAATTGTAAATACCGCGCCTCCCTGCTCATGGTTTGCGGCATGAAATACTCCGAAATGCTTTTCGATGATCAGTTTTGCCAGATTCAGTCCAATTCCGGAGTGCGATTTTTTCACATGCTCCGGAAGATAAAAGCGGTCGAAAATAAAAGGCAGGTCCTGCGGGGAAATGCCCGGGCCGCGGTCACGCACCGTAACCTTTATGCCCTCTGCATTCCGTGAAACCACAACCGATACCGGCGCGCCGCTTTTGTCATGCTCCAGGCAATTTTTTAATATATTCAAAAACGCTTCCTTCAGCCACTCATAATCGCCGTAATAAGGCGTCTTTGGATTTTTTGTTCCTTCCGTGGAAAGCAGGATCCTCTGCTCCCCGTCCGGCAGGATATATTTGCATTCTTCTAAAAGCTGCTCCATCCGAAACGGTTCCCTGCGCAGGATTGTTTTCCCTGCCTCCAGACGTCCGATATCAAGCAGTCGCTTTAGAAGCGCTCCGATGCCGTCCAAATATCCAAAGCACTCTGAAATCCGTTTCTTTTGCGCCGGGACTGCTTCCTCAAGCACCAGATCCAGAGAGGTTGAAATGCAGCTCAGCGGCGTTTTGATCTGATGGGCAACATTTTCCAGAAACATCTGTGTATCGTGGGTTTTCTGCTGCAGAAGACGTTCCTTTGCGTGCAGAAGCCGCAGGGTATCCGAAATTTCCGAAAGCAGCATGGCCTGAAAAAAGGGGGAATGCTCTAAGGGAAGCTCGGTCTGCTGTATTTTTGCATTTCGGATCTCCCCGGCGAGCAGCTCTTCCTGCAGTGTCCGCTGCTTTTTGCGGCGGAGCAGGATACAGGAAAGAACAAGCGCAGCGATTGCGTTAAGGGCCGGCAGGCTCAGACAGATCCGATTCAGCCCGCTGTGACGAAACAGATAAGCCGTCCCTTTTTTCGTATAGCCCAGGGCAACCATTGCGTCTTCCCCTGCCTGCGTCCTCTTTTGGAACGTACCTTCCTCAAACAGGTGCGGGACGGTTTCTGCACAAAGCTGCGGATCCGTTTCATATAAAATGCCAATCATATTCTGCCAGGCAGTCAGAAACGATTCCCGGATCCAAAAATAAGGCAGGAATCCGACTGCAATCAGAAGGAGGATTCCGGCCGCAATGCCCGTATGCCGGGCGGTCAGGTGCTGTTTTGCCATAGTAAGACCTGCTTTCTTATTCTAAACGCTCGGTAACCGGCTGCCGGAAGCGGTAGCCGAAGCCGCGGATGGTTTCAATGTATTCTGCGCCTGCTTTTTTGCGCAGGCGGCTCATATGGACGGAAAGCGTGTTGTCTTCCGCAAACTTGCCGGAAGCGTCCCAGAGCTTTTCCATAAACTGTTCCCGTTTTACAATGCACCCGGCATTCTGCATCAGGATTTGTAAGAGCCGGTATTCCACCGCACCAAGCGGCAGCATTGCTCCGTTTTTGTATGCCGCGCCCTGTCTGAGATCCAGCCGGAGATCGCCGCTGTACAGAACTTTTACGGCATGGAGCGATTCCTGGCGGCGCAGGTTTGCCCGGATCCGGGAGATGAGCTCGGCGGTGCGGAACGGTTTGGCGATATAGTCGTCTCCGCCGAGATTCAGCCCTTTGACGACGGATTCTTCGTCGTCGCAGGCGGTCAGGAAAATGACCGGGGTTAAAGTATGCCGTCGGATGCGGCTGCAAAGCGCAAAGCCGTCTCCGTCCGGCAGCCAGACGTCCAAAAGAAAGAGGGCGATGTCTTTGTGGTTTAAGGTGTAATGCATTGCTTCGGAGAGGGTGGAAGCGGTAAGCGGGGCGAAGCCGTGGCGGCTTAAAAGCTCTTTTATATTGTTCCGCAGGCCGGGCTCGTCTTCTACAATCAGGATTTTTTTCATGGCAGCTGCAGCTCCTTTTTGAGTTTTTTGTATCGTAACACATCTTTTTGGGGTTTGCAATGCAAGAGAAGTGGGAGAGGGGGAAGGTTCTGTCATATTTGTAGAACTTATTTAATAGTTTTTTAATTGCAATCTGATTTCCCGCGCGTTATCATACATATATTACCAATCCCGGAAAGGAGCGCCCTACATGAAAAAACGCTATCTGCCTCTACTGCCGCTGCTTGTCCTTTGCATATCCGGATGTGCGCTCGAACAGGAAGCCGTCCCGGCAAAAAGCCGGATACCGGACACGGAACATTCGGAGCCCGTAACGGAAGAACGTATTTCGGAAGAAACCGAATCCGCCGTATCTTCTGTCGGTACGGCTTACGGCATCACCGTTGCCGGGCAGACCGATTCGGCTTCATACTTTGCCGCAGACGATCCGTCGGCGTGTGTGCTGACCGTTTCCGCAGCTTATCCGGTGATTACCATTGCGGGCAGTCCGGACGCTTCGCAGAACATCAATGAGGCAATCCGGCAGGAGCTGGATACGTTTCTGGCCTTTGAAAAAGAAAATGCCGCATATGCGGAAGAAAGCCGCAAAATCTACATCGAAAACGAAGGAACGGTGCCCGAAGCGTATACGGCGGAGTTTTCGTACCGGCTCAAGCGGTGTGACGACCGGATTATTTCGATCGTGTTTTCCCAGAGCGATTATACGGGCGGCGCACACGGCAATTACTGGAGCTATGGAATGACCTTTGATACGGTTACGGGTACGCGCCTTTATCTGGCCGGTTTATGTGATTCCTCCGACGTTTTTCTGAAAAAGCTTTCGGAGGAACTGGCAGGGCAGGCTGCGCTTCCGGCATATGAACGCTATATCGACAAAAATATGGCGGTTGATCTGGAAGAAGCCTTTTTGAAGAATTCCTCCTGCTGGTATCTGGATCGCAGCGGGCTTTCTTTTATCAGCAATCCTTACGTGCTGGGGCCGTATGCAGCGGGGACGTTTGAGTTTAATATTCCGTATCAGGAGCTGGGCGGGCTGAAAGAGGGCTATGCATATGAAGGGGAATTTGTCTGTAAGATGTTCCCAGGCATTTCCGTACGACATGATATCAACAGCAACGGCACGACCGATGAAATCTGCTATTCCGTTGCCGTGGACGAGGAATATTCCAATGCCCGTCCCGTGCTTACGGTCAACGGCGTCGATTTTTCCGCGGAATTTGAAAAGCTGTATATGACGGGGCCTCTGGCGGATGCCTATTACCTGATTGACGTCGATCCGGACGATCCGTATATCGAAATCGCGGTAACCAATCAAAACGAAGCAAACCCGGACGGGACCTGTACGCATTTTTTCCGGTATACCGCTGAAAAAAAGCTGCTTTACCAGGGAAAGGTGCCGGGGATTCTCGACGAAACCATGCGGGTCTGCTATAATGCAAACGGCAACCTGATTTTAGACGTACCGGGTGAAACGGCAGAAAAATAAGGCAGCCTATGGGCTGCCTTTCCGGAAGTCAACCGGCTCGTAATCCCGCAGCCGGGCCAGAAATCCCCGTTCTTGCAGTGCCTGCTGGATTTGATCCAGAATTTCTTCGGTTTCTGCGGTGATCGTATGGTAATGGTATCCGTCCGTAATATTTTTTAAGGATTTGGAGACGCCGCTGGTTAACTGGTCTAAGTAGCCCGAGACGTCGCGCCGCGATTTTAATCCCATTTCTACCCGCACCACATCATATATCCGGTGGTAAATAAACACGTCCTCCACCCTGCCGCCAAAGTCTACAAACAGGTTTAATTCCTCTTCGATTTCCTCGTCCGAATGGTGCACCTTAAATATCCTCTGGCAAAGCGGGGCATTTCGGAGCAGATATCCGCGGTATGTGCTGACAATATCCTGCTGCCTGGCGCGCAGCAGGGCGATATCCTGGACGACGACCTGGCGGCTGACGCCAAGCTGTGCAGCAAGCGCTGTGCCCGAAACCGGCTGCGTGGCGCCGCGTAGTGTAACAAGCAGTTTTTCCCTCCGTTCTTCTCCGCTCATAAAGAACCTTCTTTCTTTGCGTTACCGTGCGGCATGCAGATTTTTTAAGGAAAGATCCAGAATCGGCGCGGAATGTGTCAGTGCGCCGCTGGAGATATAATCAACGCCGAGCCCTTTGAGCCGCGCAATGTTTTCCTTTGTGACATTTCCGGATATTTCGATTTCGGCGCGGCCGTCAATCAGGCTGACTGCCTGTGCCATGACATCCGGCGTCATGTTGTCAAGCATAATAATATCCGCGCCGGCATTTATCGCTTCCTCTGCCATTTCAAGGCTTTCCACTTCCACTTCGATTTTGCGCACAAACGGGGCGTATTTCTTTGCCAGGAGGACGGCTTCCCTGACGCCGCCTGCCGCGCCGATATGGTTGTCTTTGAGCAGCACGCCGTCCGTCAGATTGTAGCGGTGGTTGTGGCCGCCGCCGATCCGCACCGCGTACTTTTCAAAGATACGGTTGTTGGGGCTGGTTTTTCTGGTGTCCAAAAGCCGGATGCCCGTGCCTTCCAGCAGCGCCGCGATGGAGTGGGTATATGTGGCAATCCCGCTCATGCGCTGCAGGTAGTTTAATGCCGTGCGCTCCCCGGACAGCAGCACGCGGATATCGCCGCGTACCTGCGCCATCCGATCGCCGGCGTGCACCGCGTCGCCGTCCTGGGCAAAAAAGGAAAATTCCGTCTGTTCATCCAGCAGCTCAAATACTCTTGCAAAAACAGGCAGGCCGCAGATAATGCCGTCCTGTTTGCAGATCAAATCGACTTCCCCGGGACATGCCTTTGGCATGACGGCATTAGTCGTTACGTCTTCGCTGGTGATATCTTCTCTCAATGCACTCAGAATCAGCGGATCGGCATTTAATTTCATTGTTACGGTATCATTCATACTTATCTAACCTCGCTATCTCATCTAATATACGTTTTTTGTAATCACAGGCCAGCGCCTGCGGATCCGGATAAATCGACAAATCCGGCTGCGGCATTGCTTGTCTGCCTGGTTTTTTGCCGGCCGCAATGTCTTTTGCAGCCCGTTTTGCAAATACAAGGCTCTCAAGCAGGGAGTTGCTGGCCAGCCGGTTTCTGCCGTGGACGCCGTTGCAGGCGGTTTCCCCGACGGCGTAGAGCCGTTCCATGGAAGTGTGTCCGGACAAATCGGCTTTGACACCGCCCATAAAATAATGCTGTGCCGGTACGACCGGAATGCATTCGGAAAATACGTCATAGCCCTTTTGGCGGCAGTGCTCCACGATATTCGGGAAATGCCAGATAATTTCTTCCCTCGGGATATGCTCCATGGAAAGCCAGACATAGGGTTTTTTATCTTTTTCCATCTGCTCCCGGATTTTCTGTGTCAAAACGTCCCGCGGAAGCAGCTCGTCTACAAACCGTTCTTTGCCGGCATTGTACAATACGGCGCCTTCTCCCCGGACAGACTCTGAAATCAGGAAGCTGCGTTCCCCTTCCTGCCTGGTGTACAGGGTAGTCGGGTGGATCTGCACGTAATTGACATGCTCAACCGCAATTCCGTGCGAAAGTGCGATGGCGACCCCGTCCCCGGTGAGCTGCCGGTAATTGGTGGAATGGCGGTACAATCCGCCGATTCCGCCGCATGCAAAGACGGTATCCGCCGCTTCTATGACAGATAAGCCGCCGTCCGGGCCGCGTACCACTGCGCCGTAACAGGTGTTGTCCCGGCAGACAATGTCAATCATGGCGCAGTACTCAAGAATCGTAATATTCGGCCGTTTTTTTGCCTGCTCTAACAGCCGGGAGGTGATTTCTCTGCCTGTAATGTCTTCGTGGAACAAAATCCGTTTTGCCGAATGCGCGCCTTCTCGGGTAAAGCTTAAGCTGCCGTCCGTTTCCCGGTGGAACCGCACGCCGTAGCGGATCAGATCCCCGATGGTATCCTGCGACGAACGAATCATCACTTCGACCGATGCCGGGTTGTTTTCATAATGTCCGGCGTGCATCGTATCCTCGAAGTAGGCTTCATAATCCGATTCGTCTTTTAACATGCAGATGCCGCCCTGCGCCAGAAACGAATCGCTCTGCGATGCCTCTTCCTTTGCCAGCAGCAGGATCTGCTTTTCTGCGGGAAGCTGTAAGGCGCAGTACAGCCCGGCACAGCCGCATCCCGCAATTAATACATCTGTTTTCATTTGTTCCCACCGTTTGATTCCGCCAGCAAAAGCATTCGCTCAAGCGGCTTTTTTGCCTGCTCCATAAGCGCCTGATCCAGTATGATTTCCGGCTGTTCGTCCAGATGCTCCAATACGGATTTTAGTTTTTGAAGAGAAACCAGCTTCATATCGGGACAGAGCTGCTCCGCTTGGACTGGGAAAAACCGTTTGCCGGGATTTTCCTGCGTCAGCGGGTAAAATACGCCCGTTTCGGTTGCAATCAGATAGGTGTCCGCGTCGTGTTCCCGTGCAAAACGTATGATATCCGCCGTACTGCCCACGAAATCGGAAGCTGCCAGTACCTCTTCCCGGCATTCCGGATGGGAGAGGGTCAATGCGCCCGGGTGCGCTGCTTTGGCACGCAGCAGGTCTTCCTTCGTGATCTGCCGGTGCGTGGGGCAGTATCCGTTGTGGAAAATAAATTCTTTTTCGGGCACCTCTTTTGCTACGAACTGGGCCAGGTGGGCGTCCGGAATAAAATAAATCTGTTTTTCTTTTAAGCTTCGGACCACGCGCACGGCGTTGGAAGAGGTAACGCAGACATCGGATACGGCTTTGACCGCTGCGGTGGAGTTGACGTAACAGACGACTGCGGCGTTCGGATAACGGCTTTTGATGTCCAGAACGTCTTCTGCGGTCACCATATCCGCCATTTTGCATCCGGCACAGGGGTCTGCCATATATACGTGTTTGTCGGGGTTTAAAAGCTTCGCGCTTTCGCCCATGAAGGAAACGCCGGCGAAAAGAATATTCTGCTGTGATACGCCTGTGGCTTTTTTTGCGAGGGCGTAGGAGTCGCCTACGAAATCGGCGGCTTTCTGGACATCTGCATCTACATAGTAGTGGGCCAGGATAACCGCGTCCTTCTCGCGTTTCAATTTGTCAATTGTTTCATATTTGTCCATATTTTCCTCCCGGCAGGGCATCGGTTCTGCTGTTTGCCCTGCTTGCTGTGAATGGGTGTTGCTTTTGGCTGCTTAGTACTGCGGCGAACAATGTTGGTAAAGTTCCGTCAGCCAGAGGACAGGGGATGCGGCGTTCGCTGTGTGACAGGATAAAACGGCTCTAAAGTATCCCGTTTACGTACCCGAATGCGGACGCAACCGCCCAAAACGCGCCGTCCATGGCGCATTCCGGCTTGCCCTGCCATTCATGGCAGGGCATTGCTGGGAATCGCAGGGGATACTTAAGAGCCGCTAAATCCTG
>CAMSEJ010000112.1 GCA_947057405.1 uncultured Roseburia sp. | reverse complement strand
GATTCCGGCCACGCGCAGCAGATCCCGTTCTCTGGAGGTAAATTCGTTCCGGATGCAGTCAATACTGAACATGTGATTCAGGAAACGCACTACTGCGCAGGTATGACGCGCCAGGCCCAGATCGCCAAGCGCGTATTTAGGATGATACTTCCCGGTGCTTGACGCGCCGACGTCCCAAAAATACGCCGGGATGGTCTGAATACAGGCCTTCGCATAGGACTGTATATCTGTATTTTCAAATGTATCCAGTAAAGAAGTGAATATGTTCGCTTTGTCGTTCGTCACGGTTTGGTTCTCCTTTGTATCACGATTTGCTGTCTGTATTTTTATTTTCCAAATGCTTTCCTATCTGCCTGTCTACCATACTCTTAAGCAGTTACTCTACTTTTATAGTAAACCCTCCATAAATTCCTACTGGGATATCAGTCCCAAAAGAATACTCTTCTACCAATTCCTTTTCAAAAAAATAAACGGTAACACGCTGCTTTATAGGATCAACAATCCAATACTCCCTGACCCCAGATGTACGATACTTAAACAATTTTGTAAAATAATCCATGGGCTTGCTGCTTGGTGAAACAATTTCAATCACCCAATCTGGCGTACCGCTGCAGCCTTTATCGGTAATTTTATTTTTGTCACAAATGACTGATATATCCGGTTCTACATAATTTCTGTCATTTTCATTAAGAAATACAGCGAACGGGGCAGGAAACACATTACATTCACCGTTATTTCGCTTGATATAGTCTTTTATTTGATATGATAAATCCATTACAAGCGTTTGATGTTTTGTATTTGGAGGAGCCATATAATAAATTTTTCCATCAATCAGTTCTGCCCTTTGCCCGTCAGGCAAAGCATAAATATCATCTATCGTATACAGTTCTTCTTTTCTCAATGTATCCATTCTTACACCTCCGTTCTTGATTCTATTATAAACAAAATTCATAGGAATTACAATCTTATACATGCTGTTGACGTAAAATAGAGACGAAAGGTTATGGGTCATAAGAAATACCACACCAGAGTATGTAATATAACTCTGATGCCGGGGAGCTGGGATTCGTTCTAATAATGACAAAAGATTCGGGAAACTTCCTTCAAAAAAGGGTAGCATATCCTTCCGTTTAGCGTTATACTAATAAAGCAGCTTCAAAGCGTATTTGAAAAGAACTGTCACAAAGCAATGTTCTGACACGCTTTTTTCAAGGGATTGCATCTGCCGGAACGTATTTTTCAAACACGTTTTACAGCATTGAAGAAAGGATAAGGTATCACAATATGTCGAGTAAACAGGAAAAGCTACAGCAGCGGAGGGACGAATCCGCGGCAAAGGAGGTCATAAGCTGGGTGATTACGCTTGCCCTTGCCGTAGTGGCAGCCTTGTTTGTCAAAAATTACGTCATCATTAACGCGAATATTCCTTCCGGTTCCATGGAAAATACCATTATGACCGGAGACCGCCTGTTCGGCTATCGTCTGGCATACCGGGACAAAACGCCGGAGCGCGGGGATATTATTATATTCAAATTTCCGGATGACGAAACGGAGAATTATGTCAAGCGCGTAATCGGGCTTCCCGGGGAAAAGGTGGAGATATCCGATGCCAAGGTTTATATTGACGGAGAGGAACTGCCGCTGCAGGAGGACTATCTGAAGGAAGAATGGACCGTTGCAACGGGGGAGTACAGCTTTGAAGTGCCCGAGGATTCTTATCTGGTCTTAGGGGACAACCGGAACAATTCGTATGATGCAAGGTATTGGGACAATACGTATGTGTCGAAAGAGAAAATTCTCGGCAAAGCCGTTTTCCGTTACTATCCATTTAACAAAGCAGGTTCGCTGTATTAAAGCGGGAGGCGGGACATGGAGAAAAATTTACTGTTTATCCGCGGGATATACGATACGATAGATTTGTTTATTGAAGCATTTTCGGCAGCTTTTACAAACCTGGGCTGCACCTGCCATGTCATTGACATCCGGGAGGAGAAAACGGCGCTGGCGCAGCTGCGTGAGCTTGTCGATGCCGGTGTGCCGGACGGCGTGATTACGTTTAACAATATCGGCTACAACCTGTCCTATACCGAAGGATTCAATATCTGGGACGAGAAGGGCATTCCGTATTTTAATATACTGATGGATCATCCGTTTCATTATTCCCGTCCCCTTTTGCATGCCCCCAAAAGCTCCGTCGTATTCTGCACGGATTTGGGGCATGTATCATTTTTGCGCCGGTTTTATCCGCATATGACGCAGGTGGATTTTATGCCGCATGCCGGGATGGAAGCCGATCTGTCGGAATATGCTGAGGCAGGCGCCTGCCGTCTTTGTACGGCCGGAACCGGGTACCATCCGCCTTTAAAGGACCGTCCGTTTGACGTGCTGTATGCGGGAAGCCTGTCAAAGTATGTGGCGGAAGGGCTGATTCCGGATTTGGGAGAAATCAGGGAATTTGACGCGTTTGCGCTGACGCAGGAGGTTCTGGCGGATTTGATCCGTTTTCCGGACAAGACAACGGAGCAGGCGATTGAGGAATATCTGCGCGCAATCGGCAGGCAGTATACAGATCGGGAGCTGAACCGCTGGATTACGGAACTTCGGTTTATTGATTCTTATGCCACGTCCTTTTACCGGGAGCAGGCGGTACGGCTTCTGGTCGAAAACGGGATCCGGGTTGCGGTTTTCGGCAGCGGCTGGGAACGGTGCGAATGGGCGGACAATCCTTATCTGATGCATGGCGGGAAGGTGCTTGCACCGCAGGTTCTGGAATTGATGAACCACAGCCGGATTGTTCTCAATACGATGACCTGGTATAAAAACGGGATACACGACAGGGTGATTAACGGAATGCTTGCAAAGGCGGCTGTGGTAACGGATCAGTCGGTTTACCTGAAAAAAGAGATGCTTTCGCACAGCAGGCCCTGCCTTGCGGCTTTTTCCCTGCAGGAGATTGCGAATCTGCCGGAGATGGTACGGGATTTGCTAAAAGATACGGAACGGATGGAAGAGCTGGGAGAGAACGGATATCAGGCGGCTAAGAAGGGGCATACCTGGCAGCAGAGGGCGGAGTATATGTTAAACAGGTATTTTAAGCCGGAATTCTGCCTATAAAAAACGGGTACTGCCTGTAAAAAGGCGGTGCCCGTTTTGAGATTTTGATTCAACAAAAATGATCCAGCATCATACCCGAATAAAGAGAATTATGGTACGGCGACGGAAAATGGCTTACACCCGGCTGCTTATAAGCAACCACCGTCTTATCCACATAGCGGATCGGATCCACCGAAGCATAATTCGCTTTGGCCGCCAGTGAATTCTTAAAGGAATTCAATACGGAAAAAGTATCGCGGATATTCCTTGTCTCCACCGCGTCCGAAAGTAAATTCCGATCTACGGAGATAAAGCCGTTTCCGCCAATCAGTAACCCGATAGACTCCAGATCATTCCGATACGCATAAGAAACGTTTTTAAAATCCTGCAAAAGCCGGTTCCCCTGCCGGCTTCCGGAGTAGCGTTCACCGGTGTGAATAAAGCCGTTGTAGGAATCCACCAGCTCCTGTAAATTATCCGCCACCGAATCTACGCTGGTCTTAAAACCGATTTTCGCGGAAGATCCTTCCGGGCTGATGCCGTGCAGCGTCAGTTCAAATTCTTTGTTGATGGTAAACGTATTGGAATAAGAAGAATGTTCCGCTCCATTTAAAATAAACACAGAATTTTGCGCGGGAGATGCCATCCGGTCGATGCCAAGCGTATCAAGCGCGTCCATAGATTGGGAAGATGCTTTGGGGGTAATGTCAAAAAGCACGGATTTATTGTCGCTTAACCCGGTCTGTTTGGAAGTGAGCTTCAAAGAGCTCCGGTCCTTTTCGTCCGTGACCACCTCCGCGGATATGCCGACGCCGGACGTATTAAAAAGCCGGGCCAGCTTCTCCTGGACGGAGCGGTTGGTATCTTCCGGACTGACCGTATATTGGAATTCGTAAGAATTGGTCGTCGTAACCAAATCAAAAGCATACTCACCCGGTGCGAGATCCAGGTTCTTGCTGTCTAAAAAATTTCCCATGTTCGACTGCGGAGCGGCCATCTGGCGCACCTCAATCGCATACTCGTGTGAAACCCCCTTATCGTTATTGCCGCCGATATAAGAAGCCGTTACAATCCCTTCGTCGGAGGATGTGGCAACCTTCTTCTGGAAGGAGCTTTCCAGGCCTTCCGTGCTGTCCGCCAGAGATGAAATGACATTTTTCGCCTGTCGTGCGTTCTCCTTAATGTCGATTAAAAACCGGGGAATGCTCGTGTCGTTCCGCAGCTTGTAAAGCGGTGAATCCTTGTTGACCTTTACCATATTGTTGTAAACGGTCCGCAGTTCGCTTTTGTTGTGCGTATCATAACGCGTAGCTGCGGATGCCCCATAAACATCCAGGTAATAACGATAAGCAGTGCTGGTAATTAACATACTAAACCCCTCTCCCTTCTTCCTTGAAATTTGTGCTTTGCACCGGGATGCGCCTTCTTTTTATTTCGTTCTCAAACGGTCTGCAGGCAATACCCCAGGGGTATATTAAATCCTTTTATCTATTATCTATATCGTACCAATTACGGGATATATGAAGGGTATTCGGGGAAAAAATGGATTTTTTTTTGGAAAATCCGCTTGAAAAACGAAAAAAATTGTGATATGTTTTAGTAAAATAGCGCAAAAATATGCGGCTGAGAAGAAAGGAGGAGTTCTATGGCTATCTCTTCGATATCGAATCAAAGTATATACCGGGATTATCAGTCCCTTGCAGGCGGCAGGCGGATCAATTCCGCGGCAGACGACGCGGCGGGCCTTGCCATTGCGGAAAAGCTTAAGAGCCAGGCAAACGGCTATGATGTGGGTACGCGCAACGCCGGGACATCCCAGGATATGGTAAAGATTGCAGACGGTGCATTGGGATCCATTACGGACAATTTGCAGCGGATCCGTGAGCTGAGCATCCAGGCATCCAACGGCCTGTATACGCAGGAGGATAAAGGCGCGATTCAGGCGGAGATTGACCAGCTCAAGCAGTCGATTTCCGATACCGCGTCCCAGACACAGTTCAATACCATGAATCTGTTAGACGGCAGCAAGGGCAGCTTCCATGTCGCGCCCGGCCCGAATGGGGACGGCCTGGAGATTCAGATGCCGAATTCGACATTAGACGCGCTGGGAATTGCCGACTATGACGTGACGGGCAATTTCGATATAACGGCGATTGACAAAGCGCTTGATACGGTCAATTCGGCACGCACAGGGCTTGGAGCAATGTCCAACCGTCTGGATTCCGTTCAGGCGTACAATGCCAATGCATCCTATAACACGGTTGCCTCGCAGAGCCGGATTGAAGATCTGGATTATTCGGGGGCCGTATCCGAGCAGAAAAAGAATGAATTGCTGCGGACGTTTCAGATGGTAATGCAGCGTAAGCACTTAGAGAACGAAAACGGTCGGGTGCTGCGGCTGTTCCAGAGTTAAAACAAAAGCTGCTGCGTGAACCTGCGGGGGTTCATGCGGCAGCTTTTTTATGCCGGCAGCGATTTGCCTGCCGGAGACATTAGACGCGCAGCATTCTCTAGCTCTTTTTCTTCACCGCCCTGTGCACTTGGACAAACCGGATTCCCGCCAGAACGAATATCAGCAGAAGAACCGCCGCCAGGCTGAATGCCGGATTTGCACAGGCGCGCATCCGATCCGCGGTAAGCGCCGCCGGATCCGACAGATAAGCCTGCAGTTTGTCTGACCATTGGTTCAGTCCGACCGTTTCCTTTTGCTGTAACAATTCCCGGTAAACCCGTGCAGCCGTTAAGGCGTATCCGCATGGCACGCAAAACACCATCCATCCGTTTTCGGAAAAACTCTCCCGAACCGCCGTTTTGATCCAGAATCCGCGTTCCATTCCAAGCTGCTTTAACAGGCCATATTCGCGTTTGCGGTATTGATCCTGCAGCCGGTGGAAGTGGATTTGCAGCAGCAGGAATAAAAACAGTACGACACCGGACAAAACGCCGTAAATACACAGATTACGTATATAGACATTCCGCGCCATGGCAATTTCCTCGGCGTTGGACTGGTACTCCATTTCCTGTTCATTAAAAATATCCGCAAGCCGTTTCTGTGTCGCTTCAAACGAAGAAGCCCCGCCAAGATCTATTTGCAGGCTGTTATGGCAGAGCTGCTTTTGGTCTGCCTGCGCCACACGCCGCGCCAGTGCTTCCGATGCAATAATCTGATAATTGGAATGGTAGGATTCCAGACGGATTCTCCATGAAAGCGGCGGCTCTTCGATTACCGTTCCTACTTTTACCGGGACGCGGCCCGGCAGGCTGTCGTGGTTTTCAAATTCCAGCGGGACAGACAGCTGCGCTTCGGCGCTTACAATCTCTACCGTGTCGCCCGGACGAATCGTGGTTTCCCGAATCGCGGCTTTTTCCTGCATACTCTGGTCCCATTCCCAAAACGGCACCAGCAATAGAATAAGTTCCTCTCCGTTTAAAAACGCTTCTTCATCCAGCGTTTGCAGAGGAAAATCCCGTCTCAGCTCGTTTAAGATTTCCTTATCGGATTCAAAGTAAAAAAACTGTGTGTCGGGATGATTTATTCTATTGTTCTGCTCGTATTCGTTCTTGATATACTGTTCAATGGGGCTGTCGTGTTTCCCCTGCCACGTAAGGATATGGCTCTGATCCTTCGTGATAAAACCGGCTTTTTGGATGCCGATCAGAGAACGGATTTCGTCTTCCGTCGGCTGCGGTATTCCGAAATACATATCGTAATAAAGCGCCGCGCCGCCTCCGCTGCCAAGCCCGTCGGAGGCAGGCGTAATCATTCCGAACTTATTTTTCTTCTGCGCCGAAAAATCGCGGACCGTTTCTGTCGTTTCGGCATACGTTCTGCCTGCCTCATACATTTTTTGGAAACACAGGACCAAAAACAGACAAATCCCAAACGAAAACAATGTAAACGATGCATGCTGCAGCGGATGCAGCATTCTCTGGCGCCGCAGGAAAATGCGTCCCGTATTCCGTTCTTTTTTTGCATCCCGGCGCAGGCGCGCCCGCTGCCGTTTTGTAATCCCGCTGCTGTTTCTGCTCAGGTTTTTATCCCCGGCGAATGTCCAGGCGCACAGTACCGAGAACAAAATCATACCGATCGCCGTTCCCGCCTGCCCGAAAAAATCAGCCGCACGGAACGTAAAAAAATACGGGACCAAACGTCCTGCCGAAACGCCCGCACAGACTGCGGCGCCGATTGCATAAGGGACTGTCATGCCGAGAAGTGCGTAAGGGACCGCGCCGTATGCCGCTTCGATAAAAATCATCCATCTTATCTGCGTTTTATCCGCTCCCGCGCTGCGCAGGCGGTAGTACCATTTTCTGCGCTGCGACACATAAGAGAGCATCAGGTAACCCATGGCAAGCGCGCCGATGCACGTTAAGAGCAGCCGGATGGAATCAAACATTTCTTTTGAACCCCAGACGCGGTTCTCATAGACATAACTGTTGTACTCTCTGGCGTGCCCGTCTGTCAAAAACGCCTGCGTAAATTCCTGCATATCAATATCTTCGTAGCTTCGGTCAAGCCGGTAAAAATAAGTGGCATAGCACGGCGCGGCTACGCGTGCCAGCCCTTCCTTTGTCACAATGCCGTTCGGCAGGGGATAACGGAATTTGTGCTTCCAGTTTGCGGCAAAGCTTTTTATCGTTCCGGTTAGCAGATAATCCGCTTCCGAAACTTCCCCGTCCGAAAGGACGGCGATCCGTATCGTCTGGCCCGGCTCATAGTCATATCCGAGCGCGG
>CAMSEJ010000111.1 GCA_947057405.1 uncultured Roseburia sp. | reverse complement strand
GGAAGAGCTTGAGGAGATACAGGAAAAGAAAGCTATTGCCAGGCGTTTTGCCAGGGAGAAATACGATTTTAAGCTGTCGCAGAGAAAGAAGGAACCCTGGATTGGGGAGACGGATCTGCAGCCGCCGGATGCCGTGGCGGCTTATGAAGCGAATATTCTGGCGGATTTAATTGCCAGGAATCATTTTGAGGTTTGAGAAGCAGCTGCATTCCCTGCTTTCGGGTTTCATAGTACCGGGTTGTAAATTCCCCAAACTGTGCTATAATCGAGTTACCAAATACGGATACTAATGGAGGCGGCCATGACAAGGGATGCATTTATACAGGAGCTTCGGGTTGCGCTGCAGGGGCAGATTGGGCAGGCGCAGGTAAATGAGCAGCTGGCTTACTATGAAAAATATATAATAGAAGAATCCAGAAAAGGGCAGACGGAAGAGGAAGTGTTAATGTCTCTTGGCAGTCCCAGGCTTATTGCGAAAACAATTATCCAGATGTACGGCAGCCCGGTAAACACGGGCGGGTACAGGGAAGAAGCCCGCAGCGGCTTTGAAACGGGGGAATCGGAGGAAGGCATGAAACAAAACGCTTACGGCAGGCGGTTTCGTCTGCGGCTGCGGTACGGAAGGCTTCTTTCCGTGCTTGTTTTTGTGCTGTGCCTGATGCTGTTTGTCCGGATCGGGATTTTACTGCTGCCGTTTCTGGCATCCGTTTTTATGGTCGGCGCAATCGGATATGTGATTTTTCTGATATTTTCTGGAAATAAAAAATAATTGAATAATTTACCTCAATGCAACAGATAATATGGTTGCAGTAATTGCTTAGGAGGTAAAGAAAGATGGCAAAAAACAGTGAAAACAAAAGTTCAAACAGCTACAATTTGAAGAGCTACAGCCAGAATGCGGCAGGCAAGAACAGCGTATCAGACAACACGGGTTCCAACAGCACAGGCTCCAACAAATCTTCTAACAAGGCTTCCAACAAATCTTCCAACAGTGCATCTGACAAATCGTCAGACTGCAGCTATTAAGCGGATTTTTGGAAATGAGCCGCAGCCGGAAAAGACGGCGCAAGTAGCACAAATGCATTAACTGCATAAACTATCTGTAGAAAACGGATTACAAACGATGGTTTGTAGTCCGTTTTTTATGACAGGGAGGGAACATGCAAATGGAACAGGAACAGGTATATGGATTCAGAATGATACATATGAATGAGATGACAAAGCTTTTACAGAAGGAGCGCGCCATGCTGGTGGATTTGCGCGATGCGGACAGTTACCGGGAAGGGCACATCAAAAATGCAAAAAACCTGCCGTATGATCGGATTGCGCAATGGGAGCGGGAACTGCCGGAACGGATACCTCTGGTGCTGTACTGCGGGCACGGGAATTTAAGCCTGCTGGCGGCAAGAAGGCTGCGGGGCAGAAAAGGGGCGGTTTATACCCTGGTTGGAGGGTATGAGGCATATAGGGACGAACCGGACTGGAGCGTGCCTTAAGGGAATGCGGCCGGGGCTGTGCCAAGGGTGCCAAAGCCTCCTTACGGCAGCGTTTGCCCCGGAATCCTTCTTTTTATTCTTGCACAAAAAAGATTGACACCCCACATGTTACAAGCTAATATGGTAGAAGCAAACAATATCTGGAATGGAGACACATATGAAAAAACTAGAACTCATAACCCCCTGCCATTTTGGCCTGGAAGCCGTTTTAAAAAAAGAAATCTACGATCTCGGCTATGAAACAACACGGGTGGAGGACGGCAGGATCACGTTTGAAGGAGACACGGAAGCAATCTGCCGCGCCAATATTTTTCTGCGTACTACGGAACGCGTCCTCTTAAAGGTCGGCAGGTTTTATGCGAAGACCTTTGAAGAACTGTTTACCGGAATCAAGGCTCTGCCCTGGGAGGATTATATCCCGGCGGACGGCAAATTCTGGGTCACAAAGGCGTCGTCGATTAAGAGCGCGCTGTTCAGCCCCTCCGATATCCAGTCCGTTGCCAAAAAAGCGATGGTAGAGCGGATGAAACAGGAGTACGGCATGGAATGGTTCGCGGAGGACGGCGCTTCTTATCCGGTCCGCATCTTTTTGTACAAGGACGAAGTGACCGTTACGCTGGATACGACAGGCGAATCGCTTCACAAAAGGGGATACCGCCAGCTCAGCAGTAAGGCGCCGCTTACGGAGACGCTGGCTGCAGCGCTGATCCTTTTGACGCCGTGGAAGGCAGACCGGATTCTGGTTGACCCGCTGTGCGGCAGCGGTACCTTTCCGATCGAAGCGGCGCTGATTGCGGCCAATATTGCACCCGGGATGAATCGGCATTTTCTGGCAGAGACGTGGGACAACCTGTTTCGGGAAGGGCTTTGGGAGGAGTGCTTTGCCGAGGCAAGAGAGCAGGTGGATACGGAAGTTTGCGTGGACATTCAGGGATATGATATGGACGGCGCCGTCATAAAGGCGGCGCGGGAAAATGCAAAGCGCGCCGGAGTCGGCCATCTGATCCATTTCCAGCAGAGGGACGTGGCAGAACTGCATCATCCGAAGAAGTACGGCTTTATCCTGACGAATCCTCCTTATGGGGAGCGTCTGGAGGAAAAAGAGAAGCTGCCCGCTCTGTATGCCCGGATCGGAAGGGCGTTTGCGGGGCTTGACTCCTGGTCGATGTATCTGATCAGCGGATACGAGGATACGGAGCGGTATATCGGACGCAGGGCGGATAAAAACAGGAAAATTTACAACGGCATGTTAAAAACCTATTTTTATCAGTTTTTAGGACCGAAACCACCAAAGAGGAACAGACAACAGGGGAATTAAAATGTATCATATGAAACGTTACCTGCTGTTTGCGGCAGTTTTGCTGGCTGCCTGTGTCGTAAGGCTTGGCATTCTGGAAGGGGAATACGGACAGGCCGCTGCATATCCCGGGGCGAGCCTTTCCAAAGAGGAGTGGAATCCTCTGATTGCCGCAAGCGTGAATGAAAAGAAGATTACGGTTGCCGTTGACGGCAGGGAGTATGACAGCCGAACGACGCCGGTATATATGGATGATCGGCTAAATATTATGGTTTCGGCAGAGATCCTTGCGGAAGGGCTAAAGTGCAGCGCGCATTTGTACCGGGACAGGGAGCTTTTGGTCGAAAAACGAAACGATGCGGTCCGGTTAAAGCTGAACGAGCCGGCTATGACAGTGAACGGCAGGCAGCATCCCCTGTCATCTCCCATGATAAAGAAAAACGGGCAGTATTATGTCAGCCTTCCGGAGGTGGCAGGGGAAATCGGCTACAGCTTTGAGTGGGACATGCAGAAAAACCGGGCGTCTGCCGGGGATAATTCCAAGCTTGCGTCCGTTGTTCCGGCGCGGTATGATTTGCGTGAGAAAGAACGCCTGGGCGTGGTTAAAAACCAGGAGGATACGGGGATGTGCTGGGCATTTGCGTCGCTTAGCGCCATGGAATCGACCCTTCTGCCGGAGGAATCCCTGCAGTTTTCTCCGGATCACATGACATTTTCCAATTCGTTTGCGGTGGATGTCAGCGAGGGCGGCGAATATATGATGGCGCTGGCCTATCTGCTTGCCTGGCAGGGTCCGGTGTATGAAAAGGACGATCCGTTTGGCGACGGGAAAACAGAGCCAGGGCTTTTGCCGGTGAAGCATGTACAGGAAGTGCAGATCATAGAAGGCAAGGATTACGAGAAGATAAAAGAGGCGGTGTTTCGGTACGGCGGCGTACAGACGGCGTTTTACAGTTCTATGGGCGGCGGAGCGAAAGGATCGGAGTTTTACAATGCCGGGGAACATGCGTACTGCTATATCGGTACCGAACGCCCGAACCACGAAGTGCTGATCATCGGCTGGGACGATCAGTACCCGAAAGAGAATTTTCCGGTCAATGTGGAAGGAAACGGGGCGTTTCTCTGCCAGAACAGCTGGGGAGACGGGTTTGGGGACGGCGGCGTATTTTACGTTTCCTATTATGATACCAATATCGGGAGCCATAATGTCGTGTATACCCAAATCGAGGAAACGGATAATTACGACCATATTTACCAGTCCGATCTGTGCGGCTGGGTCGGGCAGATTGGGTTTAATGAGGAAACGGTTTACGGCGCAAACGTATATACCGCGCAGGAAGCGGAAGAGCTGTCTGCGGTCGGTTTTTATGCGGCCGGCAAAAATACGGAGTACAGTATATATCTGGTGAAGGAGTTTAACGGTCCCCGTTCGCTGGAAAACGGGACGCTGATTGCAAACGGCTGCATGGAAAATATCGGGTATTACACCGTGCCTGCCGTCTCCGGCGGCAAAGCGCTTTTGCTTGAGCCGGGGGAGCGGTATGCGGTCGTATTAAAGCTTTCCACACCGGAGGCGATTCATCCGATGGCGATCGAATATGCGGCGGACGAGCCGACGAAGGATGTGGATCTGACGGACGGAGAAGGTTATATCAGCCCGGACGGGAAGCGGTGGGAGCATGTAGAAGATGCGTTTTCCTGCAACCTGTGCATAAAGGCATATACAAAGAACAGATAGGAGGAACGGCTTGGAAGAGAGAATCCTGAAAAAAGCAGCCATTACGGCGCTTGCCGCCGCAGTCATTGCCTGTGTCCTGATCCCCTTGCTGCCGCGGATCATCCGGGCGGCACAGGCGTGGGCGCTGGCGCATGAGGATGAGCAGACGAGGGAGGAACGGGAAAGGAGGGCACTCTTTGGAATCGGGCTTTTGGAGTATGACAACAAAAAGGCAAAAGGGGAATGGGATCGCGACGCGCAGCTGGCAGAAGGACTTCGGCTGAAGCTTCCGTTCGGCGTTTCCGGGGACGACGTAAAGGTAAGCAGCGATGTTTTGACGCAGACGGTTACCGTTTCAATCCCGTTTGCGGGCGAAACGTATTTATACGATTATCCGATGCTGGGGCGAAGTGAAATATTGGAGGAGCTTGCGTTTTCGGGCGGCGGCAAGTACGGGACCGTTGCGATCAGGACGGGTCGGGTGTATGAGCTGGAAACGTCGTACCGGGAGGATTATTTTTATATCCGGTTTTTGACACCGCAGGAGGTCTATGATAAAGTAGTGGTAATTGACGCAGGGCATGGCGGCCAGGATGCGGGCGTTACGAAACAGGGCGTTTGCGAGAAGGATATTGCTCTGGATATTGTCCTGAAATTAAAGGAAATTTTGGACGGGGCAGAGGATATGTCTGTGGGCGTCTACTATACCAGGACCACGGATACCGGCGTCGGCCTGGATACACGCAGGCAGCTGGCGGAACTGGCAGATGCGGATTTGTTTGTCAGCATTCACGGCAATGCCACCCAAAGCGGTATGATGTCAAGCATCCACGGGACGCAGGCGGTTTATGACACGGCGGCGGGAACGGCAGGGGAGCTGGCGCAGGCGTGTGTAAACGAGCTTACCGCCATACTGGGCAGCTCGGACAAGGGGACGCGCGCGGCAGAGCCAAAACAGGATGTGGTGTATGGCTGCAGTGTGCCTGCCGTGCAGATCGAGGTGGGGTTTATGACAAACCAAACGGAGCTTGAGAATCTGTGTTCGCAGGAATACCAGAAAAAGGCAGCGCAGGGGATTTATAATGTAATCTCGTCTTTCCTGGAAAAATGATGAAAGGATTGTGTGTTATGGGAGAAAAAATTATTTTCGCAACGGGCAACAAAGACAAGATGCGTGAAATCCGTGAGATATTAAGCGGCATTGACGCAGAGATTTTGTCCATGGGCGAAGCGGGGATTTCACTTGACATCAAAGAAGACGGGCAGACGTTTGAGGAAAACGCCCTGATCAAAGCGAGGGCTGTGGCGGGTCAGGCGGACGGGATTGTGCTTGCGGACGATTCCGGACTGGAAATTGATTATCTGGACCGGCAGCCGGGCGTATATTCGGCGCGTTTTATGGGCGAAGACACTTCCTATGAAGTGAAAAACCAGGCATTGCTCGACTGCCTTGCGGTCGTTCCAAAGGAACGGCGCACCGCCCGGTTTGTCTGTGCGGTGGCGGCCGTATTTTCGGACGGGGAAGCGTTTGTCTGCCGGGAAACGGTGGAAGGCTATATCGGGGAGCGCCCGGCAGGGGAAAACGGGTTCGGATATGATCCGATTTTTTATGTGGAGGAGTATGGCTGTTCGACCGCCGAACTGACCAGGGAGCAGAAAAATGAGATCAGCCACCGCGGAAAAGCGCTGCGTGCAGTGAGGAAGGAACTGGAAAAAAGAATCGGTCAGGGGGGATCGGCAGTATGAGGGTTTTGATTATCAGCGATACACACAGCAACCATAAGTACTTAAGGCAGGTATTCGAGTCGGAGCGGCCAAGGGATTTGGTGATTCATCTGGGGGATGCGGAAGGGTGCGAGGATTATATTGAAGAGAAAGCGGGATGCCCGGTGGAAATCGTATCGGGCAACTGTGATTTCTTTTCCGCGCTGGAGCAGGAAACCGTGCTTGAGATTGGCAAATATAAGGCGTTTCTGACGCACGGGCATTATTATAACGTGAATGCGGGGCTTGACGATATTGTACGGGAAGCAAAGGGACGTGGGTGCGGTATTGTCATGTTCGGGCATACGCACAGGCCGCTTTTGGACTACAGCCGGGAGATCATTGTCGTGAACCCGGGCAGCCTTTCTTATCCGCGGCAGGAGGGGCGCAAGCCTTCTTACGTGGTAATGGAGCTGGACGAAAAAGGGGAGGCTCATTTTAAGATTCGGTTTTTGTAGGGAAAGGGGGATTTTGGATGGAGCAGGTCTGGCCATACCGTATGCTCTGGCACAAACGGGGAGACGGCGGCGCAAGGCTTCTGCGGCTTTACGGCGCGTCTCCGCAGATTCATGTGCCGCAGCAGGCGGACGGGTGCCCGATCGTGGAAATTGCCCCGTATTGCTTTGCGGCCGAACAGAAGTTTTTGCCGGAGGACGTCACAGAAACGACGGTTTTGGAACCGGGGAGCGCTGCGGCACTGCAGGAGCTTCATACCAAGGTCATCGAAGAAATATGGCTTCCGGATTGTGTAGAGCGGATCGGAAGCTATGCATTTTATAACTGCAGAAAGCTGCATACGCTTACAATCGGTGCAGACACAAGGGATATCGGAAGCGACGCGTTTATGAATACGCTGTCGCTTCGGACGCTTTCCGTGCGCTGCGGGGCAGGCGGGCAAAGCGGGCTAAGGCAGATTCTGGCACAGATTTCCTCGGATCTGGAGGTGCGTTTGCTTGCGGATACGGAACCGGAGGCGGTGCTTTTGTATCCGGAATACGACGAATCGTACAACGAGGTTGCCCCGGCGCACCTGTTTGGCCGAAGCATTTTGGGGGAAGGCTTTCGGGCAAGGCAGTGCATCCGGGACGGACGGGTGGATTTTGCCGGATATGACGCGGTATTTTTGCAGGCGTGTGCAACGGAGCGGGAAGAAACGCTGTCGCGCATGGCGATAAACCGCCTGCGGTATCCGTATGGCTTAAGTGCGCGAAACAGGCAGATTTACCGGGATTATGTAACGGTCCGGGGGCAGAAGATTGCGCAGCGCCTGGTACGGCAGAGGGATTTGGACGGCCTTGCGTTTTTTTACCGGGAGCGGCTGTTAGACGGCGCAGCGCTTTTCGCGTGTGTCCGGGAGGCGTCCGAAACGGAATGGGCCCAGGGGGCGGCACAGCTTTTGGCATGGATGGCAGAAGCGGAAGAGACATCCCAGAAGAAGAGATACGATTTTGAGGAATAGGGGGCATCCAAGTATGGCGCATACACAGACTCAGGCCGAATGGGAAGCCGAGACGGCACAGAAGATCCTGACATTCATCCGGCACGAATTGTACCTGGATCTTCGCTTTTTAGATCGGAAGA
>CAMSEJ010000110.1 GCA_947057405.1 uncultured Roseburia sp. | reverse complement strand
GTTCGTGCACTTCGCTGCTTAACGCAAATGCCGCCATATATTCTTCGGCAGAAGCTACATAATCATTGATAATGGATGCGCGCGATTCCACGGCGTCGATCATCTGGTTGGTAATATTACTTTCCACCATGGCGGCAACGCGGTTTGAAACAATATACCAGAGCAGCAGCATCCCCGCAAAGGTGATGG
Source organism: uncultured Roseburia sp. (assembly GCA_947057405.1). Taxonomy (GTDB): domain Bacteria; phylum Bacillota; class Clostridia; order Lachnospirales; family Lachnospiraceae; genus Roseburia_B. The sequence goes on along the minus strand of CAMSEJ010000110.1, from coordinate 7,709 downwards.
CTGTGGTAATAATGCTGATACGTGTGGCAAGTTTTCGGTTTGCCAGAAATTTCATAATAATCACCCCTGTTATGTATTTGTTTTTTTCGAAAATAATTTTACCACGGAAGCTTTTGGTTTTCAAGATTGGAAATGCATCGTATGAATGTTTTTATTTGACATCCTCACTACACTGTGTTAAAGTAAACAAAACGGAACATAATAGAAATATAATAGTATAGAATCTTCAGGGCAGGGTGAGATTCCCTACCGGTGGTACAGCCCACGAGCCGTAAGGCATGATTCGGTGACCGTCGTCAGAATAAAGCGATTGACCTGGCAGGACGGAATTCCGAAGCCGACAGTACAGTCTGGATGAAAGAAGAGTAGATATGGTTACGGTTATTATGGACAGAACGGATTTGAGACAGGCGCTTTGACAGACGGTCCTGTTTCGGAATAATCCAGATAACAAGCAAAGCCCGGAAGCTGCAGAGGAACTGTAGAGCCGGGTTTTTATTTTGGGAAGGAAAACCGATACGCAAAGGAGGCGCATATATGACCCCGGAAGCCTATATGAAGGAAGCAATCCGCGAAGCAAAAAAAGGAGAAGGCTTTACCAATCCAAATCCGATGGTAGGTGCCGTCCTGGTAAAGGAAGGGCGCATCATCGGCAAAGACTGCCATCGTGAGTACGGCGGATTTCATGCAGAACGCAACGCCATTTTAAACTGCAGAGAAGACATGCAGGGAGCCGAGCTGTATGTTACGTTAGAACCGTGCTGCCACTACGGCAAAACGCCGCCCTGCACCGAAATCATCCTGGAAAGCGGCATCCGCAAGGTGTATATCGGAGCAATGGATCCCAACCCCCTCGTAGCCGGAAACGGCGCCCGAATATTAAAGCAGAACGGGGTCGAGGTGGAGACCGGCATCTGTGAACAGGAATGCCTGGAATTAAATAAAATATTTTTCCACTATATCCGCAATCAAACGCCGTATGTCGTCATGAAATACGCCATGACGGCGGACGGTAAAATTGCGACGCGCACCGGCGCTTCCCGCTGGATCACCGGAGAAGAAGCGCGCGAAAGAGTGCAGCGAAGCCGTCACAGATATATGGGGATTATGGCAGGGCTTGGGACGGTGCTGGCGGACGATCCGCTTTTGACCTGCCGCCTTGCCGGCAGCAGAAGTCCCGTGCGCATCATCTGCGACACGCATCTTCGGACCCCGCTGTCGGCCAAAGTCGTGCAGACGGCGAAGGAAACGCCGACCCTCCTTGCAACCGCGGAATGCGACGGCAGCAAAACAGAACCCTACCGCGAATGCGGCTGCAGCATCTGTACCGTCCCTTTAAAGGGAGAACACATTGATTTAAACGTCCTGATGCAGAAGCTGGGAACGCTTGGGATTGACAGCATCCTGCTCGAAGGCGGCGCGGCATTGAATTACAGCGCCTTAGAAAGCGGGATTGTGCACGCCGTAGAGATGTATGTCGCGCCCAAGCTGTTTGGCGGAACTGCCACGTCCCCGGTAGGCGGCAGCGGTGTGGCGCTGCCGGATCAGGCATTTGCATTATGCAGTCCTAAAATACGGCAAATCGGGCAGGATATTCTTGTGGAATGGGAGGTGAAGCCATGTTTACAGGAATCATAGAAGAGACGGGAACGGTTCTGGAAATGAAACGCACCGGCGGCTCCACAAAAATTCAAATCCGGGCAAAACGGGTTCTTCACAACACCAAAACCGGGGACAGCATAGCGGTCAACGGCGTATGCCTGACCGTAACGGAGCTGGGCGCTTCGGATTTTACTGCGGACGTAATGCCGGAAACGGTTGCAAGAAGCTCCTTAGGGCGGCTAACAGCCGGGGACAACGTCAATTTAGAGCGCGCCATGGCGGCGGACGGCAGGTTTGGCGGCCATATTGTTTCCGGGCATATTGACGGGACGGGCACAATCCGGCGGATTACGCGGGAAGGCAATGCCGTCCGCTATCAGATTGCGGCAGCGCCCGGCATTCTGCGCGGCATCGTAGAAAAGGGCTCCGTCGCAATTGACGGCATCAGCCTGACCGTGACGGCGGTGCAGACCGAACAATTTGAAGTGTCCGTCATCCCCCATACCTTAAGCGAAACCACGTTAGCCGGCAAAAAACAGGGCGAGCTTGTCAACCTGGAAAACGACGTGATTGGAAAATATGTGGAGCGGCTGCTGTTCTTTGAGCAGCAGAAAACAGACGCCCCGGCGGCAGGCTCCGCCATCACAAAAGAATTTCTGCTTCGGGCAGGGTTTTAACGGAACAATAAGGAGGTAATTATGTTTACATTCAGTACAGTAGAAGAAGCATTATCCGAACTGCGGGCAGGAAAAATTATACTTGTGACCGATGATGAAGACCGGGAAAACGAGGGCGATTTTATCTGTGCGGCAGAATTTGCCACCACGGAAAACGTGAATTTTATGGCGGTCCACGGGAAAGGACTTATCTGTATGCCTATGGGACAGTCGCTCGTGGAGAAGCTGATGCTGCCGCAGATGGTAGCGGACAACACCGACAACCACGAAACGGCATTTACCATATCCATTGACGCGGCGGAAACCACTACCGGGATTTCTGCCGAGGAACGCGGGCTTACCGCAAGAAAATGCGTGGCGGACGATGCCCGCCCGCAGGATTTCCGCAGGCCGGGGCACATGTTCCCGCTGCTTGCCAAAAAAAACGGCGTGCTGGAGCGGGAAGGCCATACGGAAGCCACCGTGGATCTGATGCGGCTTGCCGGCTTAAAGGAATGCGGCCTGTGCTGCGAAATCATGCGGGACGACGGTACCATGATGCGCACGCCTCAGCTCACGGAGCTGGCGGAAAAATTCGGAATCAGGATGATCACCATCCAGTCCTTAAAAGAATACCGAAAGGTACACGAAAAGCTGGTGGAAGAGGTTGCCGTAACCAGGATGCCGACGCGGTTCGGTGAGTTTCGGGCGCACGGCTACGTTAACAAATTAAACGGCGAACACCATGTGGCGCTGGTAAAGGGCGATATCGGAGACGGAGAGAACATTCTCTGCCGCGTGCATTCCGAATGCCTGACCGGAGACGCCTTCGGATCGATGAAATGCGACTGCGGCCAGCAGCTTCAGTCCGCCATGCGCCAGATCGAGGAAGAAGGACGCGGCATCCTGCTGTATCTGCGCCAGGAGGGCAGGGGCATCGGCCTGATCAATAAGCTGCGGGCATATGAGCTGCAGGATCAGGGCATGGATACCGTAGAAGCCAACCTTGCGCTTGGCTTTCGCGACGATTTGCGGGAATACTATATCGGCGCGCAGATCCTGCGCGATCTGGGTGCAAAAAGCTTACGTCTTCTGACGAATAACCCCAAAAAAATCGAGGGGCTTTCCGAGTTTGGCTTAAGCATTGAAAGCCGCGTTCCTATCCAGATGGAACTGACCCCGTTTGACGCATTTTATATGCGCACCAAACAAAAGAAAATGGGGCACATACTCAATTATCAGTCAGAATAAAACGGCCCGCATAAAAATAAGAGAAAAGGAGAATAACAATGCGAATATTGGAAGGAAATGTAGTAGCAAAGGAGATCAAAATCGGGATTGTCGTGGCAAGGTTCAACGAATTTATTACCTCAAAGCTGTTGAGCGGCGCCTTAGACGGCTTAAAACGTCACGAAGTAAAAGAAGATGCCATTGACGTGGCGTGGGTACCGGGTGCATTTGAAATGCCGCTTGTCGCACAGGCCATGGCAAACAGCGGCAAATACGACGCCGTCATCTGCTTAGGCGCGGTCATCCGCGGGGCGACGTCGCATTATGACTATGTATGCAGCGAGGTATCCAAGGGAATTGCGCAGGTGTCCTTACAGTCGGGCATTCCGGTAATGTTTGGGGTACTTACAACCGACAATATCGAACAGGCAATTGAGCGCGCTGGAAGCAAAGCGGGCAACAAGGGCTTTGAATGCGCAACCGGGGCAATTGAAATGGTCAACCTGATGCGCGAGCTGGCCCGGTAAACGGAGGAACTGAAACATGAAAAAACCGGTATTGGTAGTGATGGCGGCAGGTATGGGAAGCCGCTACGGCGGGCTAAAGCAGATGGATGCAATGGATGAAGCAGGACATGCAATCCTGGATTTTTCCGTTTACGACGCAATGCTCGCCGGGTTTGAAAAGGTAATTTTTATTATTAAAAAAGAAAACGAAGCGCTGTTTCGGGAATGCGTCGGCGACCGGATTGCAGCGTGTATGCAGGTGGAATACGTCTATCAGAGCCTTACTGCGCTGCCGCAGGGTTTTACGGCGCCGAAAGACCGGGTAAAGCCGTTTGGCACGGGTCATGCGGTACTGTGCTGCAAAGACAAAATAGACGGTCCGTTTGCGGTAATCAATGCGGACGACTTTTACGGCCGGCGTGCATTCCGGGAAATTTACGATTTTCTGAGCGGCTCAGAACATACGGGAATTTACCGGTATGCAATGGTCGGATATGTCCTGGGAAATACGCTGACCGAGCACGGGCATGTGGCAAGAGGCGTCTGCAATATAGACGACAACGGATATCTTGTGGATATTCATGAGCGCACCCGTATTGAAAAACGGGACGGCGGGACGGCGTATACGGAGGACGGCGGAGCAACCTGGACGGCGCTTTCCGCGGACAGCACGGTTTCCATGAACCTGTGGGGATTTGAGCAGAATTTGCTTGCGGAGCTGGAGACGCGTTTTGCGGCGTTTCTGCGGGAGCATCTGGATGCCGATCCGTTAAAATGCGAATTTTTCCTTCCGTCCGCGGTACAGGAGCTGATGCAGGAAGGAAAGGCCTCTGTTACGGTGCTGCGATCTGAGGACCGCTGGTACGGGGTGACTTACAAAGAGGATAAAGACGCCGTAAAACGGGCGATTGCACAGATGAAGCAGGACGGGGTGTATCCGCAGAAGCTGTGGGAACGGCAGGGATAATTTTTCAACCGCGCCTGGGGGCGGCTATGTCCGTATGCGGACAGCCCCGCCCCATCCCCGGCAGCCCCGTTTAAAATTTGGCAACCAGTATCATCCGGAACACCCCGCCCTCCGGATAGCAGCCGATGGTTCCGTTTATTTTTTCGGAAAAGGCAAGGATACTCTGCATTCCCAGCCCGTGATTTCCGTTCTTCTGGCTTTTGGGCAGTCCTGTCACAGAGTCAATCAGAAGCTCCCCGTCATATTCGTTTTCGGTCTGGATAAACAGCTGATCGTCCAGACAGTAAATTTTCACATCAATATATCTTTTTTCCTCTTCAAAATCCTTCACGCACTGAATGGCATTTTCAAATAAATTTGCAATAACCAGGGTAAGCTCGTAATCGCTGACCGGCGTTTCCTTCGGGATTCTCGCATCCAGATGCACCCGGATAGAAAGCGAACGGGCCTTTGCCATCATACTGGAAAGAATCGTATTTACAATCAGGTTGCTGCAGTATACTTCTACTTTATTTTCATCCGCCATATGGCTGATATGTTCGTTTACCTCTTTGATTTCCCCGTACTTTTTCTGCTCCAGCAGAGAATCAATGATTCTGGAATAATGGCGGAGATCATGATGCAGTATTTTCAGATTCTGTTCCGCCTGTTCCACCAGATAATACCGGTTCTTAAGACCCTGGATATATGATTTCTGAAGCATGTTTTCCCAGTAAATAACACTTCTTTTGGATTCGCTTTCCAGATAACGCAGTACGGCGACGTAGGATACAAACATGGTTATGACGATAAATACGACTCCCGGGATATTTTCGGGATGCTCATAAAGCGTATGGGGGAAAAATCCGATGAAGGAAAAGCTGCAGTAAAAAAATACCGGAATCAGGCAAAGCTCCCAGCAATTTTTTACAGAGCTTTTTTCCTGAAACTTAAAGCATATTTCCCGCGTATGAACCGATAAAAAGACCAAAATAACCAGGTGTACGGCAAACCCTCCGGCCAATGCCAAAGCCGTGCTCTGGCTGTAAATTTTAATAACGGCAGAAGAAACGGCTCCCGCGATAACGTAGCTTGAGGCGCTCAGCCCGACAAACAACGCCTGGCAGCTTTTTTCTTTGGAAGTAAAAAACGCAGTAGACTGCGTCAGAATGATCTGCAGGATTGTGACGACTACATAGCAGATGGCACTGCCGGGAAAAAATATCAGCTTGACCAGATCAAGTGCATTTAAAACGCCAAATGACGTAAAGCAGATCAGAGCGGTGATGCGGTTCGGGTAACGGTGTACGATGAACAGGTAAATAAACAGCATCAGAAAAAAATGGCTGACTGTATAAGAAATCAGGGTAAAGTAGTTCATACAACCTCCTTAACGGTATTGCTCCGAAACAAACATCAGGTATGCCTTCTTTACGTCCGGTATTCTTTTTCTGCTGACGGGAATGCTTATGCCGCTGTTTAGAATAAGGCTGTTCTGGTTCAGCTTTCTGACGCAGCTTAAGTTAATTAAAAAAGATTTGTGGACGTATATAAAGTTTCCGGCGATGATCAGCTCCTTTGTCGCTTCTTCAAAAGAGTGGCGCATATAGATGCTTGTGATTTTATGTCTGTTTACCAGATGGATTTCCAGCTTCCGGGCAGAATTTTCGATATATTCTATTTCTGAGTAAGGAATGGATTCCAGGCCGTTTCTGGTTTTCACCAGATAGAGGGACTGCCTGCCGCTGTCTAAATGGGACAGAGCGTAATCCAGGGCTTCAAACAGCCTGCTTTCTGCAACGGGCTTAAGCAGATACCTTACCGCATGGATATCATAGGCGTCTAAGGCAAAACTGTCGGAGGAGGTGACATAGATAATGATGCTTTTGCCGCTGTTTCTGAGGATTTCATTTCCCAGATCAATTCCGTTTAGCCCGGACAGTATAATATCCAGAATATAGATATCCGCAGGCGCCTCCGTTTGTATTTTCTGCAGTAGCAGCGCAGCGTCGGAGAAACATTCCGTTTCAAAACGAATGCCGGGACAGCGGAGGCGGTACCGCTGCAGCAATTGCTCCAGATTGGCAAGATCGTCAAAATTATCGTCACAGATTACAAGCTTCATAGTGGGTTACTCCTTTTCCGACACGCTTTGGGGCACGCCATATGCCGGAACAATACGCTTTGAGTGAGCATTATACACTATTTCAGGGAAATGTAAAGAGGGGACAGGCGCAGCAGGCGCTTCTGCGAAAAAACAGGCGTAATATGCGTAAAATCGGAAGGGAGAATCTGCGGCTATTTGCTATAATAGAATAGCATTTTGCACAGTTCTCTGCCTCCAGAAACGCAGCGAAATCATCCCTGTGTGCAGAGAAAATTCAGAATAAAATATAAAGGAGAGAATCTATGGGAAATCAATTGGTATGGAATGACCGGTATAACATTGGCGTAAATATTATTGACAGGGAACATAAAAAACTGTTCCGTATTTTGAATAAACTGTTTGACTTCGGACAGCAGGAGAAAAAAAGCCAGTGGGTTTGCCAGGAGGCAGTGAAATATTTTAAGGATCATGCGTTTGCGCATTTTAAAGATGAAGAAGAGTATATGGTTTCGGTTGATTACGCGGGATTTGGAATGCATAAGCGCATCCATGATAACTTTCGGGAAGTGACGCTGCCGGCTCTGGAAAAAGAACTGGAGCTGACAGATTATTCGGAACTTGCCGTCGACAATTTTCTGGGCGTATGCGCGGGATGGCAGATC
>CAMSEJ010000109.1 GCA_947057405.1 uncultured Roseburia sp. | reverse complement strand
TGTCCGGAATCCGCAGTGTCTGAATCGCCGCAGCCGCACTCTGATAGCTTCCGTCAACGAAATGCCAGGGTTCCAGGAATGTGCCGAATAATGTGACGCACGATTCTGATTTGTCTTTTTCTTCGGGAGCTCCCAGCCTGGTCACTTTTTTACCGCGAATCGTCTTCGGGATCGAAAGGTTCTTGCTCTTTTTGCCTTTTTTTACCTTGATATGATAGATCCAGGCCTCTTTTCCGTTCTTAGAAGGGTGGATGGAATAGGTAAACGCTCCGTCCGCCTGTACTTCCTTCTGTCCCATGTTCCATGCATTATCCTTGGCTGCCGCATGTGCATCTGAAGCGGTCATAACCAGCAGCGTGAACAATATCATGCAAAATACTGTTAATAAACGTTTTCTCATAATGCAATCCTCCTTATTTATTATTTATAAAATAATTATACCACTTATTCCCTAAGATGTATACTTATTTTTTATTTATTTCCTTTTTTCCGCGACCTCTTCCCGAAATTTCCGGATAGCTTCCTCTAGGTCTGTAATCATTTGTTCCTTGTCTGTTTCCCGGTGAAAAAACACAGACAGCAATTTACAAAGTATGTTTTCTCCTTTCAGCCGGGAAGTAATCTGATTTGCAATGAATTCTTCTTTTGTATAAGCCGGACATAATTTTCTGGCGTATTGTGTCTTGTACCGTTCTATTCCACATTCTTTTAACAGCCCTTTTTTCAGAAGAGAACGTATCATATTGTGTACAAGCCCATTGATCCAGGTACTTTTTACCTTCATATTTACAATATCCACACTGGTAAGTGCATGGTCAGATGACCAGAAAATATCCATCATCTGCTCCTCGCTCTTTGTCAACCTCACATATTCCGGCATTTGCATCCCTCTCCTTTCCGTGTCATAATTTACAGTTAACTGCAAAACTCTGAAAGCCGCATAAAACCCGGACGTTCAAAATATCCTCCTTATTTCACAAAAGCTACGGACCCTGCATTGATATTTGCCAGACTTGTCACAGCCCAAGGATATCCATTCTCGCTCATATACTTCTTTAGATTAATGACCTTAAATTCCGTAGTTTCGGTATACAGATCCTTCAATGCTCTTGCAATTTCTTTTCCGTCACTCATACTGTTATTTAACAGATTCTGCAAACTATACTTCGCTGCTCTGACCGCTATCTTATACCGTTTGGGATGAGATTTAACATTATCTGTCTGATCTGTATATTTGTACTGATGACCAAGATATACGCCATCCGTTCTTGTAGTAGAGTGTGCAAACAGATCTGTCATCAAATGAATCGCGCACCCATAAAGAAAATATTTTCTATTTGCCTTGGTGTTTGCATACGGTGACAAAATCGAGCCAAAAGCATTATTCATTTGGTTAATATCTGCCTTTATTGCTTTAAAGGTACTGCTATCCATGCCAAAAATTTCGCTATAGCTGCTGTAATAAGAGGTATTTCCGCCTTCAATTGCTATAGAAGTAACCATTTCAAATGCTGCAGCATAATTTACTTCCTTATAATTTGCCGTATCTGACGGAATAGAATACGCCCACCTTCCGTGCCATCTGGGATTATACCTTGCTCCGGTCAAATCGGTATTTTTATCCGGATACACTGCTCCCATTTTAATAATTGCAATTGCCTCTGCACTCAATCCCGCGCTTTCATCGATAATCGCATCTTTATGGCCCTTCTCACCCCAGCGTCCTTCCACATATGCCTCATCCTTCTCAATGCTTTCAAAGCATTCCGGTTTCCGTACGTTTTCTGGTATTTGGTCTTTTTGTACTCCTTCCTGCATATCAAAGTTTTTTGAAAAATCGTCATAAATATCAAATGCATATTCCGCATCTAACAATCCGCATGCATCTGTACTATCTATATCTTTCGCACTATAACGGAGCAATTGACGGATAAATTCATTCGATTTGGATAAATCCTTTTTCCACAGAAGAGATGCTACTCCAACCACATGCGGTACAGCAATGCTGGTACCATGTGTTACCATACTGCCATTAAAAAAGCTGGCTGTACGAATCTTCTCTCCCGGTGCTGCAATTTCCAGTTCTCCTTTGGTATTACTGAATTTACTGATTTCTGCCGATGGGCTGGATGCAGCAACCGCCATAACTTCTTCAAATGCCGCAGGATATTCCACGGTTTCTCCGTCATTGCCGGCTGCCCCTATCATCAAAATATTTGCAGCATATGCATCTTCTACCGCATGTTGTAATGCCTTAGAATATACAGGTGTTCCAAAACTCATATTAATAATATCAATGTCATGTTCAATACACCAATAAATGCCCTCAATAATTCTGCTCAACGGAGCAGTATTTTGATCATCCAGTACCTTGACCGAATACAGACTGGCATTCGGATCCACGCCATATATCCCATTCTGCCCGTTTCCCGCAATAATGCCTGCAATTCCCGTCCCGTGTCCGGTTAAATCCTGAAAAATCTCCGGTATTTCTTCTTCCTCATCCACGAAGTTCACATATCCCGCTAAGTCTATCCCTTCTACATAATCAACACCAGAGTCTAATACAGCCACTTTTACATCTGCCTGTTCTTCTTCCGAAATCAGTGTATCTGCATGAATTGCCTGCAGATTCCAATCGTATTCCTGTTCAACATCAGTGTCCTGCTCTGTATTTTGTTCTGTTAAGTCTTCTTTGCTTCGACGAAGCTTTTCTTCTTTCGCTTTTACAGGTTTGCTTAGTAATCCTGTCGTGCTGGCAGATAAGACAATGTCTTCTTCTACCAATACATTTTTATTGTGTGCCAGTTCCTTCGCCTCTTGTTCTGTCAGCTCCGCAACAATAATCTCATTATCCAGAACTACAGAATCATCTGTCAAAAAAGTTCCATCCATTTCGTTTGTTGCCTCATCACAAATGACTTCATCATTCAAAACAATTATATATGATTTTTCATCTGTATGTTTTTGACTTTCCTGTGCATACACAGAAATAGACACATGACCCAAAACCGGAATTACTAAAGAAGCCGCAACCATAAAACTTATCATTCTGTTTCTTTTTTTCATAAATAAAATCCTCCTATGATCATTAATTTGTTTATCATTCGTGGAATACAAAATCAAAAAGCTTTCAATGGATCCTTTGAATTTTTCTTTAATTCAAATTTAACATAAGGCTTTTTATTTGTCAATCTTTTTTTTAAGTCATTGTTAATAACTTCTTTTTATCAAAAAAACACTTTTACAGAGCATGGCATTCCTTCTGCAAAAGTGTCTTTCGTTACATATGATAGTATCAAACAGCTATGTATTGCTTTTTTCTACATTGTTATCCAGGCAGGATCAACCCAGCATCCTTTCGTTACATTCCACCTGCGATATTGCCTCGTTCCGTTATATATCCTGTATTTTCTCACTATTATGTCCTGTGACAATACCTCAATTCCCGATGATACTGCCGCTTCAGCCGAAATGCTCTGCTCGGCTGCGTAACCATGTATCGGCATAAACTGTAATCCTGCAATTATCATGACTAATAAAGCTATCTTTTTCTTCATTCAATATCCTCCTTATACTCAAAATTATCACTTGTATAAAAATCTTTATCCCGTTCCGAAATCTCGAACAGATAATCTTCACCGTTCTTGGCTTCAACTTCCAAAAAATATTTGCCGTTTTTATAAAAGACAAAAGCATTATCCGGTGTAATTTCGTACACATCCGGTTCTGTTATAATTTCTTCAATCGGCGGATCATACGCTGGCAAAGGTATCATACTATAGGATGCCAGCCAGATAACCGTAAATACTGCGGTCAGCAACACTAACTTCCACTTATGATTTTTTCTTTCCATCTGACTGTCCGCTACAAATCGGAACCGGTCAAGAATTTCTCCCTTTTCACTGATTCCTAATGATACCGTTCCGTCCATCATACTGGAATTTTTGTTCTTTCCGCATGACTTGATTGCCTTAACAATTGTTTCCAGATAACTTATGATCTCATTTGTAGAAAACGTTTTTGTGACACACAGGTCACATCTCTTCTCCAAACTGCACTCCAGGCCCTTTTCCAACAGGGAAACTACGGGATTCCACCAGAATATACAGCAGAACAGATTTGTAATCATTTTGATCTTTAAATCCCCGTTCAATAAATGTGTGTATTCATGTATAAGTACATAATACAATTCCGCGTCCGTATAATTCTGATCCGGTAAAAGAATTCTCCAATTCATTATTCCCATGCACATTGGCATTGAAATTCCCTTGTTGTATAAGACGGTTACCTTCCTTGCTTTGCCTGCCGTTTCAAAAACGTTCTGCAGAACTGCTTTGCACTGTGCGTCCTCTCGTTTCGCCATCAGGGAAACCATATGACAAATATCCCTGTAATTCTGAACAAAACGAATCAGACGTACCGTAGCAACACCAAACCATATGACACAAAAAAGCGCCAGTATCGACAATCCCTGTTTTCCGACCGGATAACGGTCATACCTTAATAACCGGCACAGCTTTGAAAACCTTCCTTCCAAAAGGACTGTCTTTGTAAACGGAAAATCCAGAGGCAGGAAAATCCTTGCAATTGAAAACAGATACAGCAGCACGATACAATATATGCCATATCCTTTTACAATCCCTTTCCGCTTACCTGCCAGATACAACAGCCCTGCCAATAGCCAACTACAGAATGTCGCCATCATAATAGACGATAAAGATATTTTAATATTCAAATCATCTCTCCTTATTTTTAATGCCAAACCGCAGCTTGTTCCATTACCTATTCAACGGAATCACCCCTTTCATAACAATATATGTAATATATTACGTTAATAACAAATTACCATAATCTAACTATTTTGTCAAGAGTTTCACTTTGCTATATGACAATTTTCAAAATAAAATGAAAGCAAAAAGCATATAGCTTCTGCCACATGCCCTCTGCTTTTCCCAATTTTTCTGAACGGTTACACATTATATCGCTGCCTATTCGGCCCCTTCCTGGAGCTTTTGTATCACTTCTTCCAGCTCGCTTACCATCTCTTCTACATTTTCTTCCTCCTTTGCGAGGGCAAGTAATACCTTGAAACGGGACTCTTTCCCGCCTGCCTTGGCACTCATCAGCTTGGCAATATACTCTTCCTTCGTCATAGCAGGACGGAGCTTTCTGGCATACTGGGTCTTGTAGCGTTCTATTCCGCATTCTTCCAGCAGCCCCTTTTTCAAAAGAGAACGGATAATATTATGTACCAGTCCGTTCCCCCAGGTATCCCTTATCTTCATATTGACAATATCCACGCTTGTAAGCGGATCGCTTGCAGACCAGAAAATATCCATCATCTGTTCTTCACTTTTTGTTAAGCTTGCTCCTTCTGTTAACATATGATACCTCCTTAGAATTTGAAACAACAATAATATCTTACGCACTTTATTATTAATATTTCCGAACCAATTTGTCAAGTCTTTTTCGCAAATTTATCCGATAAAAATTGCAACATTGCATTTTATCTGAAATCTGTGTCCCTGCATTTACACTTCTGCCCGCATATGATAAAATATCTCTGCACCTACTCATCTATCAAATACAAAGGAGCTGACAATGGACTACGAACAGGATTATATTTTACGGGTTATCCGCGATTCGATTCGGATGATTGCGAAACTGGTTTTGGGAAAAAACACGGTTACCTATGAGTGGAAGGCCGAAGGTGTCTCCCCTTCTTCGGATGATTTCTGCGGACGCCTGCTTGCCATGGCAGACAAAGGGCAAATCAACGAGGCGGAAAACCTGCTTTACGAAACTTTGGATACTTCTTCTCTTACGGATATCGAAACTGCGCTGATTTTTTATCAGCATCTTGCCGAATACAGCGTTTCTTTCCTGGAAAAGCACGATTACAGTCCGGAGGAAATCAAACTGGGACTCGAACACATTGCCCGGGCTACCAACTGTATCGGTTTAGTGGATTTGTTTCAATATTAATGACTGACTGTCTGTAAAAAACTGCCCCGTCGGAGCGTAATTCTCCGATGGGGCAGTCTGTTCTTTTACTGTATGAAACAGAACTCTTATTTCACTTTCACTTTCGCAGCGCCTTTTCCTTTGAAGAGGCTTGTATATGCTTTCTTCTGTTTCTTCGGCACGGTAATCGTTACATCCTTCACCTTAGAAAGGGCTTTTGCACCTACTTTCGTCAGCTTTTTGGATTTAACGATAATCTTCGTCAGCTTCGTATCACCCTTGAATGCATTCTTACCGATGCTCTTAAGACCGGTTCCAATGGTAACCTTCTTTAAGGATGTACATTTTTCAAATGCCGATGTATCAATCTTCGTGACATTGTTTCCAATCGTTACCGTGCTAAGCTTTGTTTTCTTGTAGAATGCTTTCTTGGCTACAGACGTAACTTTATATGATTTTCCTTCAATCGTAACGGTTGCCGGAATCTTGATACTGGTCTTTTTATTGGCGCTGTATCCGGTGAACGCAACCGTTCCGCCGGCTGCAGAAGCAGTAACCACTTTATAGCTGCTGCCGCTTATTGTATAAACCTTGTTCTTTTCCGGTACAACCGGCGCCGGAGGAAGCGGAGTCTGGTCGTTATTGCCGCCGTTGTTGCCGTTTCCACTTGGTTGCTGTGCTACTTTTACGTTAAATTTCTGAACGAAGCCGCCGTCTTCCGTCGTCGCCGAAATTTCCGCGTCGCCTGCCGCCACTGCGGTAACTACGCCGCCGTCTACCGTTGCTACTGCCGGATTGCTGGATGCCCATAAAACATTCTTGTTGTCTGCATTTTCCGGTAATACCTTTGCGGTTACGGTTACCTTGTCCCCGATATTTAATGCACCGGCCGGTGCGCCGCTTAATTCGAGCCCGGTAACGGATACCACCGGCGGATAATTTACTTTCACGGTAAATTTCTGTGTAATACCGCCGTCTTCTGTTGTAACGGTAATTTCTGCCTCGCCACCTGCTACTGCGGTAACTACGCCGCCGTCTACCGTTGCTACTGTCGGATCGCTGGAGGTCCAGATCACATTCTTATTGTCGGCATTGTCCGGTTCGATGACCGCGGTCACCGTTGCCGTTGCGCCGATATCCATAGGCCTTCTCGGAACGCCGTTTAATTTCAATCCCGTTACCGTAATGGTATCCACTGCGTTCACCGTACAGGTAGCACTCACGCCGTTTGCGCTTGCAACCGTTATGACTGCCGTGCCGCGGCTCTTCGCTTCTACCACGCCGTCCGCGTTTACGGAAGCAATTTCCGGTTTGTCGGAGGTATAGGTTACGGATTTATCCGTTGCGTCACTTGGCTGTACCGTTACGGTAAGCTCCGTTGTAGTACCCACCTTCAAAGTGATTTCGGCAGGTTCTACGGTAATGCCGGTTACAATGACTACCAGTTTGCTGACTGCATCCTGAAATACTCTTACCGCCTCGTCTACCTCTTCCTGTGTAGCCGCATAATTGTTCATGACTGCAACGGCCTGTTCTTTTGCCGCCGTATACGCCTGATAGCTGTCCTCCGTATATTTGGATGCATCCAAATCAGGTGAAAGAGCCGCATCAATTACTTTGCTCTTATCTACAATCTGTGTATCATGTTCAACTCCGTATACCTCGATCTCAGCAGCACTTGCAAATGCAGCTCCCGCCTTATCAGAAGAAACTTCCAGTGCATTCAGTCTGACATAACGTGCCGGCACCGGTGTAATGATTTCCGCTGTCTTTAATGTTCTGTCTTCCTCCCATGTACCGGTCGCAACCTTTGACCAATCTTCGCCATCCTGGCTGACATAAAGATCATATTTTAAGATCGTACCGTTGGTATTGCCGGCCTGCCTCGGCAGGTAATTAAAATATGCCACATCCCTGACTTCACCCAGATCTGCCGAGATCCAGAGATTCTCTATTTCATAGATCGGAAGAGCGTCGTGTAGGGAAAGAGTGTGGTACCTTGTGTAG
>CAMSEJ010000108.1 GCA_947057405.1 uncultured Roseburia sp. | reverse complement strand
CGGCGTATCCTGCGATCACGCCGTCAGCAAGCTGGTGGAATACGGCCTGGTCAGTGAACTGGGACGGCTGGATATGCCGGGACGGCCGATGCTGTTTGGCACGACGGAGGATTTTCTGCGCAGCTTTGGAATACAATCACTAGAAGAGCTGCCGGAGATGAGCGCGCTGCAGCTTGAGGAGTTTAAGCGGGAGGCAGAGCAGGAGGTGCTGGACGCCATCTGATGCGGCAGAGGGCGCGGCCCGGATTCCGGCGGCCTGACGCATTGACAAATACACGGCTCTTGCTTATAATAGTTTATCGTAGTAATACACTAGCACGCTAAAGCGTGCGGCAAAAGGAGACACCACATATCATGAAAAGGCAGTTATTACATACACCGGAAGGAGTCCGGGACATTTACAGCGACGAATGCAAAAAAAAGCAGCTGCTGCAGGAGAAGCTGGCAAAAACCATAGAACGCTACGGGTACCGGGGGATTGAAACGCCGACGTTTGAATTTTTTGACATATTCGGAAAAGAAATCGGCACGACCCCTTCGAAGGATTTGTACAAGTTTTTTGACCGGGAAGGCAATACGCTGGTTTTGCGGCCCGATATGACGCCCTCCGTGGCCAGGGCGGTCGCCATGTATTTTGAGGAAGAAGAAAACCCCGTCCGGCTTTTTTATATGGGCAATACCTTTATCAACAATTCCAGCTACCAGGGGCGCTTAAAAGAAACGACGCAGCTTGGGGCGGAGCTTGTCGGGGACAATTCGCTTTTTGCGGATGCGGAAATGATTTCCATGGCGGTGGACTGCCTGCTTGCGGCGGGCTTAAAGGAATTTCGGATTAATATCGGCCATGCCGATTTTTTTGCGGGCCTGATGGAGGCGGCGGGCTTTTGCGAAGAAGCGGCCCAGGAGCTAAAGGAACTGATTGCCAACAAAAATTATTTCGGCGTGGAAGAGGCCGCTTCGGCGCATCCGATGGACGAAAATTTACGGGAACTGTTCGCGATGCTCGGCGGGCTTTATTGTTCCGGGGACGAGATGGCAAAGGCGGGGCGATTAAGCCGTGATTATCCGAATATTTTGGCCGCGGTGACCCGGCTGAATGAACTGCATCAGATGCTTAAGGCATACGGGACAGACCGCTATGTATCGTTTGAGCTGGGCGTTGTCAGCAGCTACCGGTATTATACCGGGATTATTTTTGCGGGCTATACGTTCGGAAGCGGGGAAGCAGTCCTAAAGGGCGGGCGGTACGATAAGCTGCACAGCTATTTTGGAAAAAGCGCGGCGTCTATCGGGTTTGCAGTCGTCGTGGATCAGCTGGCGGCGGCGCTTGCCAGGCAGAATATAACGATTGAGATTCCCTGCGAAGGGGAGCTTGTTTTATACCGCAGGGAGCGGTTAAGCGAGGCAATCGCCTATGCGGGCAGGCTGCGCAGAAGCGGCGTTACGGCGGAACTGATGTGTATGAAGGATACCGCATGCCGGGCGGATTATGAGGCTTACGCCAAACAGCACCACCGGGCAGACATAACATACTTGGATTAGGGGCGAGAAAACATGCAGAAGGACAGATATTTAACGTTTGCCTTAGGAAAGGGCAGGCTTGCAAAACAGACGCTGGAGCTGTTCGGCAAAATCGGCGTTACCTGTGAGGAAATGCAGGATAAGAATACGAGGAAGCTTATTTTTGTCAATGAAGAGTTAAAGTTTAAGTTCTTCCTTGCCAAAGGGCCGGATGTGCCGACTTATGTGGAATACGGCGCGGCGGACATCGGCGTGGTGGGCAAGGATACGATTTTAGAAGAGGGCAGAAATATTTATGAAGTTTTGGATCTTGGGTTTGGCAAATGCCGGATGTGCGTCTGCGGGCCAGAGAGCGCGAAGGAGCTGTTAGAGCACCGCGAGCTGATCCGGGTCGCCACCAAGTACCCGCGGATTGCTAAGGATTATTTTTACAATAAAAAGCACCAGACGGTTGAGATGATTAAGCTGAACGGTTCGATTGAGCTTGCGCCGATTGTCGGGCTTTCGGAAGTGATTGTGGACATTGTGGAAACGGGATCTACTTTGCGTGAAAACGGGCTTGGCGTACTGGAAGAGGTCTGCCCGCTGTCGGCGCGGATGGTAGTCAACCAGGTCAGCATTAAGATGGAGCATGAACGCATTGCAAAGCTGATTGCGGATTTGAGGGCGGTTCTGGCGCAGTAAGGGGGTTAAGGATGAAGATATTAAAGTTAAACAACAAGACGAAACAGGATTTGTTAAACGATCTGTTAAAGAGAAGCCCGAACCACTATACGGAATATGAAAGCCGCGTCAATGCGATTATTTCAGAGGTCCGTACCAGGCGGGACGAAGCGGTGTTTGCCTATACCAGGCAGTTTGACGGGGCGGACATCACGGCGGAGAATATTAAGGTAACGGAAGAGGAGATTGCCCAGGCTTACCAAGACGTTGAGGAACAGCTGCTTAAAGTAATCCGCAGGGCAAAGGTGAATATCCGGGAATACCACGAAAAACAAAAGCAGTACAGCTGGTTTGACAGCAGTGAAAACGGTATTATTCTGGGGCAGAAGGTGACGCCGTTGCAGACGGTTGGCGTATATGTGCCGGGCGGCAAGGCGGTCTACCCGTCTTCCGTGCTGATGAATGTCCTTCCGGCGAAGGCCGCCGGGGTGGAACGGGTGATTATGACGACGCCGCCGGGGGCGGACGGGAAGGTGTACGCTTCTACCTTAGTCGCCGCAAAGGAAGCGGGCGTGGACGAGATTTACAAGGCAGGCGGCGCGCAGGCGGTTGCGGCGATGACGTATGGAACCGAAAGCATCCCGAAGGTCGACAAAATCGTAGGCCCGGGCAATATTTATGTCGCCCTTGCCAAAAAAGCCGTGTTCGGCTCTGTCAGCATTGATTCGATTGCGGGGCCGAGCGAGATTTTAGTGCTTGCGGACGAGACGGCCAACCCGCGTTTTGTCGCGGCGGATCTGCTTTCACAGGCGGAGCACGACGAGATGGCTTCCGCGATTTTGATTACCACCAGCGAAACGCTTGCGCAGGCGGTCTTAAAAGAAGCAGAACTGTTTACGGCAAAGCTTTCCCGAAAGGAAATTATCGAAAAATCACTGGAGCGTTACGGATATATTCTGGTGGCGGAAACGATGGCGGACGCGATAGAAGCCGCAAACGACATTGCGTCCGAGCATTTGGAGATTCTTACAAAGGATGCGTTTGAGGTGATGACCAAGATCCGCAACGCGGGCGCGATTTTTATCGGCGAATACGCAAGCGAGCCGCTCGGGGATTATTTTGCCGGTCCGAACCATGTGCTGCCCACGAACGGGACGGCGAAATTTTTCTCACCCCTCGGCGTGGATGATTTTATCAAGAAATCGAGTATTATTTCGTATTCCAAAGAGGCGCTTGCCCCGGTTTATAAAGATATTGTACAGTTTGCAGAATGTGAAAAATTAACCGCGCACGCCAATTCCATCCGCGTGCGGTTTGAAAAGGAGTAGAATATGTCAAGAGAAGCAGGTATCAGCAGGACGACAAAAGAAACCGATATTTCCCTGCGGCTTGAGCTGGACGGGCGGGGAAATTCGGAAATTGATACGGGGATCGGGTTTTTTGACCATATGCTGGAAGGGTTTGCAAAGCATGGTTTTTTCGATCTGGACGTGAAGGTGACGGGGGATCTGATGGTGGACTGCCATCATACCGTGGAGGATACCGGGATTGTGCTTGGAAGCGCAATCAAAAAAGCGCTTGGGGACAAAAAGGGGATCAAACGGTTCGGAAGCTGCATGCTGCCGATGGATGAAACGCTGGTGTTATGCGCCGTGGATTTGTCCGGCAGGCCGTATCTTGTGTTTGACGGGGCGTTTACGACGGACCATGTGGGATATCTGGATACGGAAATGGTGCGTGAATTTTTCTATGCGATCTCCTACAGCGCGGGGATGAACCTGCACATAAAGGTGTTGTCAGGCTCCAATAACCACCATTTGATTGAAGGGATGTTTAAGGCGTTTGCGAGGGCATTGGACGAGGCGTCCGGGTTTGACCCGAGAGTGAGCGGAATTTTGTCTACAAAAGGGAGTTTATAAAAAATGGAACAGAAAAACATTGTTGCAACGATTTATTTAAAGGACGGAAGGGCAGTTAAAAGCCCTTCGGATCATTCGCCGGACGGGGATATTTTTGAACAGGCGAAAATTTACAATGACTGCGGGATCGATAAGATTTATATCTTTGATCTGTCCGAGGACGACGAGGAGCATGAGAAGAACCTGCAGACCATTAAGGACTTAAACCACAGGCTTGAGATTAAGGTCTGCGCAGGCGGCAATATTAACCGCTTCGAGGATATTAAGAAAATATTTTATACGGGCTGCCTTCAGGTAATGTTAAACGGCGCCAAGCCGCAGAGCATGAAGCTGGCGGAAGAAGCAAGCCGGCGGTTTGGGAAAGAGCGCGTGCTGGTTTCCGTAAAAAATGTGGATTTTATCTTTAAGAACCACGATCGGATGGAAGCGAATTTCCATGAAATGCTGGTACTGAATCCGGCGATGCTTGACGCGGCCGAGAATATTACTACGATTCCGGCGGTTGTGGCGGTGGATCGGTATGATCTGGAGGAAATTACGGGGATTTTAAAGCGGGATCTGGTGCGCGGCATTTCAGGCAGGTTTCTGACGGAGCCGGGGACGGATATTATGCAGCTTAAGACGGAGCTTTCGGCGAGAGGGCTCCGCATGGTGAACTTTACGTCCGCTTTAAAATGGTCGGATTTTAAGTTAAACTCGGACGGCATGGTGCCGGTGATTGTGCAGGATTACCGGACGGACGAGGTGCTGATGCTGGCTTACATGAACGAGGAGGCGTTTGAAAAGACGATAAGCCTTGGCAAGATGACGTATTACAGCAGAAGCCGCGGGGAACTCTGGATGAAGGGGGAAACCTCCGGGCATATCCAGTACGTGAAGTCCTTAACGGCGGATTGCGATTACGATACGATTTTGGCGAAGGTGTCCCAGATTGGCGCGGCCTGCCATACCGGCAGCCCAAGCTGCTTTTTTAACCCGATTGTAAAGAAGGAATATGTGGAAAAAAATCCCCAGAAGGTGTTTGAAGAGGTTTACGCGATTATCATGGACCGCAAGGCGAACCCGAAGGAAGGCTCGTATACGACGTATCTGTTCGAAAAGGGCATTGACAAGATCTTAAAGAAGCTTGGGGAGGAGAATGCGGAGACGATTATTGCCGCGAAGAACCCGAACCCGGAGGAGATTAAGTATGAAATTTCGGATTATCTGTATCATCTGATGGTGTTAATGGCGGATAAGGGAATTACCTGGGAGGACGTGACGCAGGAGTTGTCGCAGAGGTAGGAAGAAATGGCATATTTTCCGTTGTTTGTAGAGCTGAAGGGAGCGCGCTGTCTGGTCGTCGGAGGCGGGCAGATTGCGCTGCATAAGGCAAAGGTGTTGCACGAGTTCGGAGCAGAGGTTACGGCAGTGGCAAAAGAGGTCCTGCCGGAGCTGAAAGAGGTGTGCGTTTCCTGCCGGAAGCGCGGCTTTCTGCCGGAGGATTTGGACGGGCAGGCGCTTGTGGTGGCGGCGACGGACGACGCCGGCTTAAACCGCCGGATTAGCATATTGTGCCGAACGCGGCGCATTCCGGTCAATGCGGTGGATCAGATTGAAGACTGCAGTTTTATTTTTCCGGCATATTTAAAAGAAGAGGAAGTCGTAGCCGCGTTTGTAAGCGGCGGACAGAGCCCGGTTGTCACGCAGTATCTAAAGGAGCAGACACGCCCGGTTTTGACGGAACTGGTAGGCAGGCTGGCATCGCAGCTTGGCAGCCTGCGGGAGACGGTAAAGCGGTCTGTCCCCGAACGGGAACGGAAAGCGGTTTACCGGGAGCTGCTGCGCCTGGGGCTGGAGCGGGAGCGGATATTGACGGAGGAGGAAATCGGGCAAATCCTGGGAGGGAGGGCAAAATGGAAAGAATGAGAAGGCTTCGGGTAAGTCCTGCTATGCGCGGTATGGTGAGAGAAAACCAGGTACGCACAGAGGAGCTGATTTATCCGATTTTTGTTATAGAAGGGCAGGATATCCGCCGTCCGGTGGAGTCTATGCCTGGCATTTGCCAGTACTCCCCGGACCGCCTGCCGGAGGAGCTGGATCGTGTGATAAAAGCGCATATTCCGGCGGTGCTGCTTTTCGGAATCCCGGCGCATAAGGACGAGGCAGGCAGCGGCGCATACGAGGCGGACGGGATTGTCCAGACGGCAATCCGCCGGATCAAATCGGAAGAACGCTACCGGAACCTGGTTGTCATAGCAGACGTCTGTCTGTGTGAATATACCTCGCACGGCCACTGCGGCCTGGTAGAGGACGGGGTGATTTTAAATGATGAAACGCTTTCCCTTCTGGCGCAGGCGGCAGTCAGCTATGCCGCGGCAGGCGCGGACATGGTGGCGCCGAGCGATATGATGGACGGGCGTGTGGGCGCAATCCGGAGCGCGCTGGATGAAAACGGCTTTTCCCATATCCCGATTATGGCATACAGCGCCAAGTTTGCATCCGCGTTTTACGGGCCGTTCCGCGACGCGGCGCATTCCGCGCCCGGCTTCGGCGACCGCAGAACATACCAGATGGATCCGGCAAACGGGCGGGAAGCAATGCGTGAAATCAGGGCCGATCTTTTGGAAGGCGCGGATATTATCATTGCCAAGCCCGCCATGGCATATGCGGATATTATCCGGGAGGCAGGCGTCCGTTTTGACGTCCCGATCGCGGCCTATAACGTGAGCGGGGAATATGCCATGGTCAAGGCGGCTGCGGCAAATGGCTGGCTGGACGAGAAAAAACGGTCTTAGAGATTCTGACCGGCTTTAAGCGTGCCGGGGCAAAAATGATTATTACCTACCACGCCTTAGACGCGGCAGAGTGGATTCGGGAGGAAGGACGGGAAAATTCGTGACGGATACAACAAAATCAAAAGAATTGTTTGAAGCGGCAAAACGGCATATTCCGGGCGGGGTCAACAGCCCCGTGCGTGCCTTTGGGGCGGTGGGCAAAACGCCGCGGTTTATTGCGTCTGCCCGCGGAAGCCGCATTACGGACGCCGACGGCAACGAACTGATCGATTATGTCGGCTCCTTCGGCCCTGCGATTCTGGGCCATGCCCATCCGAGGGTCATTGAACAGGTTACGCGGGCATGTAGAGACGGCCTGACCTTCGGCGCACCGACCGAGCGGGAAGTGCGATTAGCGGAGCTGATTGCAGAGCTGATGCCTTCAATGAAGGTCAGTCGCCTGGTAAATTCCGGCACGGAGGCCGTAATGAGCGCCGTGCGCCTGGCGCGTGCATTTACGGGCAGAGATAAAATTGTCAAATTCAGAGGCTGCTACCACGGGCATTCCGACGGGCTTTTAGTCAAGGCGGGATCCGGCGCAATGACATCCTGTGTACCGGATTCCGCCGGCATCCCGGCCGATTTTACGAAACACACGCTGATTGCACGGTATAATGACACGGATTCGGTAAAAGAGCTGTTTGAAAGGGAGCAGGAGCGTATCGCGGCGGTGCTTGTCGAGCCGGTGGCGGCAAATATGGGAGTCGTGCCGCCCCAACCCGGTTTTCTTTCGTCTTTGCGGGAGATTACGGCGCAATACGGGGCGCTTTTGATTTTTGACGAAGTGATTACCGGGTTTCGGCTTGCGCCCGGCGGTGCGCAGGAATATTATCACATCATGCCGGATCTTACGACGCTTGGCAAAATCGCGGGCGGCGGGATGCCGATGGGCGTGTACGGCGGACGGCGGGACATCATGGAGTTGGTTGCCCCGCTCGGCCCGGTCTACCAGGCGGGCACGCTGTCCGGGAATCCGGCGGCAGCGGCAGCAGGGCTGGAAACGCTTTTGAATAACTTCTCGGAATCTCAATGAATGAGATTCCAGCCGAAGATTGACAACTGAA
>CAMSEJ010000107.1 GCA_947057405.1 uncultured Roseburia sp. | reverse complement strand
AGATCATGCCATGTGACTGGAGTTCAGACGTGTGCTCTTCCGATCTTTCCCGCACATCCCTGCCGCCGACCTTTACGCAGCCCTCCGTCACGTCGTACAGACGGCTGATTAAGTTGACCAGACTGGTTTTGGCGCTGCCCGTGCCGCCGATAATCCCGATGGTTTCTCCGGCGCGGATGTTTAAATTCACCTGGGAGAGCACGGGGCTTTCGTTATCCTTCTTATAAGAAAACGATACGTTTTCAAAATCAATGCTGCCGTCCGCCACCTGCATCCTGGGATCTTTGGGATTCGTCAGATCGGCCTTTTCATTTAATACCTCCGCGATACGCTCTGCGCTCGCCATGCTTAACGTAATCATAACAAAGACCATAGAAAGCATCATCAGGCTCATCAATATGTTCATACAGTAGGTTAAAAGGCTCATCAAATCTCCGGTGGAAAGCGTATTCTGCACAATCATGCGCGCGCCCAGCCAGCTGATACCGAGAATACAGCCGTATACGGTAAACTGCATCACCGGCGCGTTCCACGCCACAATGGATTCCGCCCTTAAAAACATACGGTACAGATTGCCGCTTGCTTTATGGAAACGGCCGATTTCATAATCCTCCCGCACAAATGCCTTCACCACCCGGATCCCGGTCACGTTTTCCTGTACGCTGGCGTTTAAGTCGTCGTATTTGCGGAACAGCTCGTTAAAATATTTCATTGCCTGACGGATGATAAGCATCAGGACGCCCCCTAAAAACAGGACGGCAACCAGATAAACGGTCGCAATTTTGGCATTGATCCAAAACGCCATGCACAGCGCGCAGATTAAGCTTGCAGGCGCGCGCATACACATTCGTAAAATCATCTGGTAGGCGTTCTGCAGATTGGTCACGTCGGTCGTCATACGCGTGACAAGCCCTGCCGTACTGAATTTATCAATGTTGGAAAAGGAAAACGTCTGGATGTTTTCATACATGGCCTGGCGCAGGTTTTTGGCAAATCCGGCCGACGCCCTTGCGCCGTATTTGCCGCCCATCACCCCGGCAAACAAACCGACTGCCGCGGCAAGCGCCATAAAGACGCCCATTTTGTAAATATGCGCCATGTCGCCCGCCTGCACCCCGTCGTCTACAATGGACGCCATCATCAGCGGGATCACCATTTCCATCACCACTTCTAAGATCATAAAAAGCGGCGTGCGGATGGAATCGGCTTTAAATTCTTTGACTTGTGCACCAAGTGTTTTCAGCATATCTTTGTCATCTCCTCACTTGATTAAATTTTGTTTGATCTTGCCTAACAAAAAGAAAAGCTGTTCTTTTTCTTCTTCTGAAAGAGGTTCTTCCAATGCCTGGTGAAACCGTTCCATTTCACTCTGGGTACGCTCCTGGAGCTTTTGGGCTTTTTCGGTCAGGATGATTTTTTTGAGCCTCCCGTCGCGGCTTACAGGCTCGCGCAGGATGTAGCCTTTCTGCTCAAGGCCCTGCAGCATGACGGTAACGGTGGAACGCCGGAGTGAAAATTCTTTTTCGATATCGCGCTGGAATACTTCGCCCTTTTGGGTATGGCACATGATATAGCCCATAATCGCGTGCTGTACCCCGGTCATGCCGTCGTACTCGGGCGCTGAAAATGTAACGTCAAGCTTCCTGCGGATCAGATGGGAGATGCTTTTGATCTCATATCCGATGTATCGTTTCTCTTCCACTGGTGTTCCTTCTTTCGATATTTTTTGCCGGACAAGATGTTAGCTTCCTAACGTTTTATGTTAGCTTACTAACATTATACAGAAAAAATTGGCAATTACAACCGGTAATTTTTACAAAGATACGCCGGAGCAGCGGGGCTTTTTGGTAAATGTTCCGATTCCGTCTTGACACAAAGCAGACATAGTGATATCATAATTATATCAAAAAGAGAAAGGAATGATTCAAATGAAAGAAAACCCAAAAGAAACCTCAATGGAAACCTCCCTGCCATCCGGCAGCCCGAATGAGATCATCCTCCACAACAAAAAGAACGGTATGGCAATCCTGCTGCTCTCGCTGCTGATCTATGCCGTGGTCATTCCCGGTATCATTTTCGGCGTGATGCTCCTAGAACAGAACAAATCACCCGTTTTGTTTATCGTAAGCCTTGTAATTGCCCTGACTGCCTGGCTTTTGTGGTGCGGCCTGATTGTCATCCGCCCGCAGGAGGCCATTGTGCTGACCCTTTTCGGCAAATACATCGGCACGTTAAAAGAACCGGGCTATTACTTTGTAAACCCATTCTGCAGCGCCTTAAATCCCGCCGCCAAGACACAGCTCAACCAAAGCGGCGACGTAAAGACCAAAAATACCGTAAACCAGGCCGAAGCCGTCACCAAAAAGATTTCCCTCAAACTCATGACGCTTAACAATAACCGCCAGAAAATCAACGACTGCCTCGGCAACCCGGTTGAAATCGGCATTGCCGTAACCTGGCGTATCGTAAACACCGCAAAAGCCGTCTTTCACGTCGATAATTACAAAGAATACCTCTCCTTACAGTGTGACAGCGCGCTGCGCAACATTGTACGCCTTTATCCGTATGACGTCGCGCCCAACGTAGACACAACCGGGGACGGTGTGGCAGACGACGGCAGCCTGCGCGGTTCCAGCGAAATCGTAGCCGCCCGGATCAAAGAAGAGATCCAGCAAAAGGTCAACGACGCCGGCATTGAAATTGTAGACGCACGGATTACATACCTGGCGTATGCGCCGGAAATCGCAGCCGTTATGCTCCAGAGACAGCAGGCATCCGCAATCATAGACGCCCGGAAAATGATTGTGGACGGAGCGGTCGGCATGGTGGAGCTGGCACTGGAACGCTTATCGGAACGGGGCACGGTAGAGTTGGATGAGGAGCGTAAAGCGGCAATGGTTTCCAATCTCTTAGTTGTGCTCTGCGGCAGCCACGATGCGCAGCCCGTCGTCAATTCCGGCAGCCTGTATTAATGGCAGACAACAAGAAAAAACAGATTCCGCTCCGGCTTTCCCCAAAGCTTTACAATGCCATTGCAGCCTGGGCGGAAGACGATTTCCGCTCCGTCAACGGGCAGATTGAATACCTTCTGACGGAATGCGTGCGGCAGAGAAAAACGAACGGAAAGTATGTATCCGACGAGATCGATGTCCCGCCGACGCTTGATATTTAAACGTTCTGTCCGGCAGCGCAAAAAACAAGACCGGGCGGCAGGCAGTGGAAATAATTGATTTCCCCGCTTTGCCGCCCGGATTTTCCAATTGTCCCATCCCTTGTGCATAAGCCATTATTTTTGTCCGCGCCGCTTTTTCTGAACTACGCATATCCCCGCGAACACCAGCAGGCAAAACGTACTGATCCCCGCGCCGGCGATAAGACCCGGCGTCCGATACCGCAGCTCAATCTCATGCTCCCCCGAAATCAGCGGAATTTTCATCATGCTCTCCAGAAACATTCCCGCCTCCGTTTCCTTTCCGTCCACAAAAACATGCCATCCGGCTTCCATCGGCACGGAAATCACCAGATTTCCCGGCGTATCCACCTTCACGCGCCCCCGGATCCGAGTATCTTTAAACTGCTCCACCGTAAACGTATTCTCATTTAGTTTCGCATAAGCCTGTTCCACCGCCGAACGGCTCAGCCGGTAAACCTGCACCGCAAAATTCTTCACGTTCGAGGTATTCGTAATCTCAACCACGTCTCCCGCCTTACACCACCCCAAATCCAGAATATACCCGTGATCACACTTGGTAAACTTTCTGGCGCGCTCCCCGTTTTTCACCGTAAGGTTCGTAACCGAGGTATCCGTATACGTTCCGTACAGATAACCGTCCTCTTTGACCGTTATTTTCGTTATCTCCTCTTTGACCTCTGTTACGCCGTCGAGCTTTTGAAGCATCTGTTCGTCCGCACCCAGAAGCGCCGCAAGTCGGTTCAGGTTATTAATCGGCGCCCCGCTTACCACATTCCACCTGGCTTCAAAATCCGCGTCCATCATAAACCCGAGCGGCAGCGTATACTGATTCTCATAAATATAATTCATACCGTCCTGCGCCACAAGCTTGCGAAACGGACTTTCCTCATGCGGATTGTGCCCAATCAGATATTTCACCGAAAGCATTGCGGAAGAAAGCGGCGTCGCCCCGCTGTAGCTGTAAAAGTTCTTTCCGCCTTCCATTCCCTGATACCGGTAAAACCGGCTGACTCCGATATTCATCATGGAAGAAAATATGGTAGACGACGGATACCCGTAAATTGCCGCATCGTTTTTCGTCAGCCGCTCCAGCTCCTCAATCCGGTAAAAAGGCGTATCGTCTTTTGCCCTCACCTCGTCCAGAAGCGCTTTGACCGATGCCCAGTTTTTGGTGTAACCGGTCCGGCTGGTCGTCCCAAGACCCGTAGCGGAAAAGTTGACAAACAGCTCGCACACCGCCAGCGCCAGAAACGTATAGCGCATAAAGCCGCGGATATCCCGATGGCCAATCCGCCGCAGAAAAAGAACAATCGCATAAAGCGCCGCAAATCCCCCGGTCAGCAGGATATCATTCTGCGTAACCTGCCCGCCGTCTAAAGTATATGCCGCTGCCGCAAGCAGCGCCGCCGTTCCCAGAACGCCCGCCGGAAAAACCAAAAGACTGCCGCTCTCCTGCCGCACAACCCCCTCGTATGCCATCGAAAGCAGCAAAAACACATACAAAAACACCTGCCGGCCGGGAAGGGAATCCGGAAAATGCAGGCCGTGCCAGAGAAAATCCAGAATATTATTTGAAAAACTTAGCCAGAAAAACACAATCCATACCGCACGGATGATTTTTGTTCGGCGCGGGATGCCGCGGCTGCCAAAATAAAACGCCAGAAATAAAAAAATTGCGGCGCCGCAATAAAGATTGGGCCAGTGATCGCGCCCGGTATAAGATGCCACATTGACACAGTGCCTTGCCAGCATGGAAAACAGATCAAAATACCACTCTACGGTTTTAGGAATGCTGATCCCGGAAGAACCGCTGTAGCTTAAAATAATTGCCTCCGGAAGGATCAGCACCGCGCCCATCCCTCCCGCCAGCAGGGAATACAGCGCAAACCTGCCGAAGCTTTTCATCCTGTCTTTTATGCCTGTTCCCTCTTCCGCACAGTAAACCGCAAAATACATCACCAAAAACAGGCAGAGCATAAACGCGATATAAAAATTAGACAGCACGGCAAGGGCAAGGCAGATGCAGTACATCCTGCACCTTCCCTCTTTTACCAGACGCTCCAGCCCCAAAACCACAAGCGGGGCAAGAACGACCGCATCCAGCCACATAATATTCCAGCTATATGCCGCCATATAACCGGAAAGGGCATAAAATGCCCCAAATACTACCGTTTCCGCCTTCCATTCCCCGAAATGCCCGCGCAGATATGCCGCAAAAGTCATCCCGCACAGCCCGATTTTCCCCAAAATCAGAAGCGTCATAAATTCAATTACATAAGACGAAGGGCAAAAAATCAGCAGAATATTAAACGGGCTTGCCAGATAATACGAGATCAGGGACACAAAATCCGAGCCCAGCCCAATCCGGAAGGAGTACATAAGGCTCCCTCCGTGCTTTAATTTATCCATCAGCTCCGTAAAAAACGGCTCATACTGGTGGTACATATCAATATGCAGAATACAGTTTTCCCCGAACGGGTACACCCCGTTTTGAATGCAGATCAGCGCCCCGGCCGCAAACGGAAGCAGAAACGCACACAGATACCATCTCTTTTCGCCTTTTAAATTACCCATGCTCATCTCCTCTTTTCCTGCATATCAAACAACTGATAATACTGCAGCTTTTTATACTCCTCTGTTTCGTCGGCGCCGCCGGATTGTGCGGCATACACCGACGTAAGAATCGGGCAGCGCTCGGAACGCTGTGCCAGAAACGCCTGATACGCAGGCAGCTTCATGCCCGCCGCCTTTAGCATCTTTGCCCCCAGATAATTCGCGCTCGTATCTGCGTTCCAAACGTCTCCCTTTAAAGGAAAGTTTGCCCAGATCAGGTACGGCACCTGGTAGCGCAGCTTTGTCTGTTCTTCTGTCAGCGTGCGGTAGCTCATGCCGTTTTGCCTTAGAATCGGCTCAGCCACCGTGTCATTCGGCTGGTGATCTCCGAAAAATACCACCATGACCGGCTCCTTTGCCGCAGAAAAATAAGAAAGCAGCGACGCGAGCGCCTCGTCGGTCTTTTTAATCAGGGATAAATATGTCGCCAGGGCATAGGACGATGTCCCTTTCACCGTAATATCCGGCGTAAAATCCTGATATACGGTACTGTACGCGCCGTGGTTCTGCATCGTGACCTCAAAAAGGAACATCGGCTTTCCCGCTTCCTTCTGTTCGTAGGTTTCAATGATTTTCTCCACACAGGACCGGTCACTGACATACTCTCTGATATACTCCCTGCCGCCGTAATCCCCCAAAAACTGCAGCTTTGAAAACCCGAGCAGCGGATATACCTTATCTCGGTCCCACCCGCTTGCATAATACGGGTGCATGGCATATGTCTCATATCCCTGCTCTTTAAAATACCAGGGCAAAGCGGAAATGGGCTGCTTGATATACTGCTGGTAAGGAATGCTGCCCTGCGGCAGAAAAGCCATCGTATGCCCGGTCAGAAATTCAAACTCCGTATTGGCGGTGTTGCCGCCGCAAACCGATACGTGAAGCGAGCCGGTCACCAGATTCGGATCCGTCTTCGACGCCTCCTGCAGGCTGTGATAATAAGGCATATACTCCTGACTTGATTCAAAATCCCCCAGCACGCCCAAATCGGAAAACGCTTCATCCATCACAACAATAATATTGGGCTTTTCTTCCCCCTGTTCCTCCCCGTCCGAAGGCTCATACGACGCCAGCAGCTCCTTTGCTTCTTCCTCACGGTAACCGGACGGCTTTTCCACCGCCAGATAGGGAAGCTCCATAACCATCGTCAGCGCAAATCCGTTCACCTGCCACATAAAAACCGGGGTAAACAGCTTATTGTACATCATATGGCGGTTCTGGAAATCCTCCTGCTGCAATACGCCCGCAAACGACGCCGTGCCGATACAGACCGCAAGCGCCGCCGGCAGGCTGTAACGCCATTTCCATTTTTTCGTATCAACCTTACAAAACCCTTCCAGCACAAATACTGCCAGAAAGCCCGCCACAACTCCCGCCACACGCGGCGTAGGCGTAAAATCATAATTTCCCGCCACGCTCGCCGCCGTGCCGACAGACAGCAAATCCCACGGCACAAGCGGCAGGGATCGGAACGTATACACATAGTAATTGGCAAGCCCCAGCACCATCGCACAGATTCCTTCCGTCCAAAGCGCCGCTTTCACACTGCGCAGCAACAGGAATAAAATCCAGACAAACAGCTCAAACAGCAGAATATTAAACACCTGTGACCAGTGGCGCACCTCCGTAAACCCGTTATGCGTATACGCCTCCAGCAGATAAAAATGCACCGCCGGAAAAAGGAAAAGTCCAATCCATCCCCTGTATTTGTTTATTGCTGCAAACGCTTTTTTCATAGCATCCCTTATCATTTCTTAATCCGGACCGTTTTTGCCTTGGACCACGGGCCATAGGATTTTTTACCCGAAACGGAATTTTTCTGGTACATGCGCACCTGTACATAATAGGTTTTGCCCTTCCCCAGTTTCTTAACGGTAAGGCTTGTGTCCGTCGTTTCTTTCTTCTTTGCGCCGGACATATTCCGGTTCACGGAATAGCGGATCATAAAACCGCTTGCCTTATCCGACTTTTTGATCTTAATCTTCATTGCCCGCCCGGACACGTTTTTTACCGATGAAAGACTTGCCTTCCCCGGTTTGATTTTGACCCAGCGCGCATAGTAAGTCCCGCTGGCGGAAACGAGAGCGGACGTGTTGACCTTGCTTCCGCCGGACTTTGCGGTATACCAGCCCATAAACGCATAGCCCTTGCGCTTGGCGTCCGCAATTTTACCCAGCCGGCTGCCGTGTACGACCGTCC
>CAMSEJ010000106.1 GCA_947057405.1 uncultured Roseburia sp. | reverse complement strand
AGGGCAAGCCGGAACCGCGCCATGGACGGCGCGTTTCCGGCGGTTGCGTCCGCATGAGAACACGAAAACGGGATACTTTAGAGCCCCTTAACCCCCGAACACAGCCCCGGCTGCATACCCTGCCCTCTGGCTGACGTACCACTTGCCACCCGCTTCGTTCCCCCTCTTTTTTAAAATCCCCCCCGCGCCACCGCCGCAAACAGCTCTGTAAACGGCACGGAACAAACTCCAAATCCCACAATACAAACCACAAACACCAAAAGCGGCGCAAGCATCATCCAATTCGGATCCCGCACATCCGCAACCGTCCCATAATCAAAATCCGCCTTCGGAAAATAAGCCCGCACCACAATCCCAAGCATATACATCGCCGTAAGCAGCGCGCTCACAAGCAGCGCTCCCACGCCGGCATAAGCCAATACATTTCCGCTTGCAATCGCCGCGTGCGCCAGATTCCACTTGCTGACAAAACCGCACAGCCCCGGCACGCCCATCAGCGCAAAAGACGCCGCCGTAAACACCGCGAACACCTTCGGCATCTGTCTGGCAAACCCGTCTAACTGGTGGATATAATGCCGCTCACTCTGGTGCATCACCGCCCCCGCACAGAAGAACGAACAGATTTTCATAAACGCATGGAACACCATATGGCAAATCCCCGCCGCAAAACCCGCCGGGGTCATCACCGTAACCCCAAACAGAATATACGAAAGGTTGCTCACCGTGGAATACGCCAGCCGCCGTTTCAGATGCGTTTCCTTAAGCGCCATAGACGACCCGTACAGAATCGTCACCAAAACCGCGCCCATCACCAGGTACTGCGCCCAGGTCCCGCGCAGAAAATCCGCTCCAAAGCAATAAAACGTCAGCCGCATAATCGCAAACGCGCCCGACTTTACCACGGCTACCGCATGCAAAAGCGCCGTAACCGGCGTCGGAGCCACGCCCGCCTGCGGAAGCCACGAGTTAAACGGGCATACCGCGGCCTTTACGCCAAACCCGAAAAAGCTGAACACATAAATCAGCAAAAACAAATTCCTGCCCTCGGAAAGCTTAGCCGCATTCATCACGCCGCCCAAAAGAAAATCCGAAGTCTCCCCATAGGTAATCACAAAAATCATCCCGATAAACGCAAACGCCGCCCCGCCGATGGAATAATACAGATACTTGCGGCTCGCAAGAATCGCCTCCCTGGTCAGCGTATGCATCACCAAAGGCAGCGTCACCAGCGTCAGCATCTCATAAAAGCAATACATCGTCAGAAAATTATCCGCCAGCGCAATCCCAAGCGTCACCCCGTACGTAAACGTATAAAACATAAAAAACGTCTTTTCATGTTTTTCCTTCGTCATATATTCAAACGCATACAGCGTCGCAAGCGGCCACAAAAAGGAAATCAGCCCTGCAAACACCGTACCCAGCCCGTCCAGCTGAAACGCAATCGCCAGATTTCCGGTAAAATTTACAAGCGTAAACTTCTCAAGAGGCCGATGCAGCAAAAGCATCCAGACCAGAACCGAATTAAGCGTCACTAGCCCCTCTAAATACCAAAGCATATGCCGTCTCTTCTTCCACGGGATCAGCGGGTTTAACGCTCCTCCCACAAAGGGGACAAGCACTGCCAGAAACAAATAAAATGCATTCATCAAATCCCCTCCTTATACTTCCAGCGTAAGCAAATGAACCGCATACGTATACAGCGAATCCGTAAGCGCATTCGGCAAAAGCCCAATCAAAACCGTAAGCGCCGCAAACACCAGCAGCGGGACCAGCATAATAAGGGGCGGCTCTTTTCCCGTAAACCGCGACGCGTCATACCCCTCCCCCGGGAAAAACCCCTTCATCGTAACAGGCAGAAGATACCCTGCCGTTAGCAGCGCGCTCACCAAAAGCACCGCCGGACCAAGCCACGAAAAAACAGGAATCCCGGAAGCAAGCGACCCGGACGCCAATAACCACTTGCTCACAAAACCGCTTGCAGGCGGAATCCCGATTAACCCCAGCGACACAATCGTATAGCACCAAAGCGTAACCGGCATCCCCCTGCCAATCCCCCGCAGTTCATCCACGCGCGTGCACCCCGTCCGGTAAATAATCGCCGCCGCGCACAAAAACAGCGCCACCTTAATAAACGCATGCGCCGCCACATGCAAAAGCGCGCCCGTCACAGCCTCCCCCTGCATCACCGACAGGCCAAACAGGATATACGAAAGCTGGCTCACCGTGGAATACGCCAGCCTCTTTTTAAGCGCCGGTTCCCCAAACGCCAGCATCGATCCCATAAACACCGTAATCAGAGCAAGCGTCATCCAAACCGTCTGCACCCACGTCCCGCGCAGAAAATCTACGCCTATCATCTGGTAAACCACGCGGATCACCGCCAGCACGCCTCCCTTTACAATCACACCGGAAAGCGCCGCCGAAGCAGGTCCCGGCGCAACCGGATGTGCCGCGGGCAGCCACGCATGAAGCGGAAACATCCCCGCCTTCACCCCAAATCCCATGATCATCAAAAACGCAACCACCAAAAACAGCGTCTTATGTTCCGCAAGCGCCCCGGCCGGAATCACGCCGCCCGCCGTAAACCGAAGCGTCGTCCCAAAATGGCAGATAAAATAAATGCCAAACAACGCCATATACGCGCCCGCAAACGAAAAAAACAGATACCTAAGCCCCGCCATCACCGCTTCCCGGCTCTGCGTATGCAGCACCAACGGCAGCGACGTCAGCGTCATCAGCTCATAAAACAAATACAACGTAATCAAATTTCCGGCAAAATCAAGCCCCAGCAGAACCCCGAACACAATCAGATAAACACCGTAATACCGTTTTTCATTCTTCTCATGTTTCATATATTCAAACGAAAAAAATCCCGCCAGCACCCAGACCAGCGTAACCGTCACAGAAAAAAAACGCCCAAGCGTATCCAGTTCAAAAAAAATCGGAAACTCCTTCGTCAGATAAAACAGCGTCACGCCGTCCGCCGGAACCATAACCGCAAAAAAGGCAAACGCCCCGCCCAAAACCAGCACGGCCCCCGTATAAACCAGAAGCGACCTGCGCTCCTTAAAATCCCTTTTCAACAACAACAAAACACCGGCCAGGATTGGAAAAAACACCGGCAAAAGCAGACAATGCTCCATTTCGATTCCTCCTAAAAATGAACCCAACGCCCCGCGCTCTCTTTAAGCAAACACAGAAAGCCCCTGCGTAATCCAGTCCGCAATCGGCTGCGAACACATCCCAAGCACAATATTCAGCGCCACAAAACACAAAAGCGTCAGCGCATACAGCGGATGATCCTTTGCAAACACCGACGGATACCCGCTCTTAATCGGCGTATAAATACGGATCACCGTCTTCATAAAATAAATCGTATTCAACACCGTACTAATCGCCAGCACAATCAGCGCCGGCAGCATCTTCAAATTGCTCTGCACCGCTGCCTGCGAAAACAAAAGCTTGCTGATAAACCCCGAAAACAGCGGAATCCCGACCATAGAAAGCGCCCCGACCGTAAACGCCAGCCCCGCGCATACATTGCGGTACGCCGCCCCGGTCAGTTCGATAAACTGCTTATTGTCATCCGCCACATCCGTAAGCCCCACACCCGAAACAAACAGCAGCGACTTCGTCGCCGCATGGGCTAAAATATGAAACACAGACGCCACCATCCCGGCCGTCGTACCAAGCCCGAAGCCCATATAAATATACCCGATCTGCGCCACCGAAGAATATGAAATCATCCTGCGGATATCATTTTCCCGAATGGCGCTCGTCGAGCCCATAATCATCCCGGCCAGCCCGAACACAAACAGCACGTTGATAATCCGGCTCTGCACAAAAATATCAAACCCGATCACGCGGTAAATAATTTTAATCAGCAAAAAAATATACCCCTTCGACACCAGGCTTGAAAGCATCGCCGCAGAAGATACCGTAGAATACCCGTATGCGTCCGGCAGCCACGCATGGAACGGGAACAGCGCGCTCTTAATCGCCAGCCCGACCACCATCAGCGCAATCGTAACCAGAAGCGGGATCATATAAGACCCTTCCGCCGCAATCTGCCGCACGCTCTCCTGCACATTGCTCATCAGAAGATGCCCCGTCATATCATAAAGCATACAAAGCCCAATCAAAAACAGGCCCGATCCGAGCAGGCTCATAATCATATACCGCGTCGCCGCCTCAATCGCGCGCCCGCTTTCCATAATCATAATCAGCCCGCACGCCGCAATCGTATTGATTTCCACAAACACATACGCCGTAAACAAGTCGTTTGTATACACCAGCGCAAGCAAAGAGCTCAAAAGCAAATCTACCATAATATAGTAAAGATTTTCCTTGCCCGGATCGATTTCCAGCCGGATTTTCTCCCGCCCGCCGTTTAAAGAAAACAGCATAATCACGCAAAAAAACAAAGCCATCCCGGCCTCAAGCGTCCCGAACCGGATCTCGTTTCCAAGCGGCGCCGGAAAATGCCCCATCACATAGACATAGCTTTTGCCCGTAACATGCGTAAAATAAAGCGTACAGGCCGACAATACCCCGACCGCCGTTACGACAAACGTATTCAGCCGCCGCGCCCCCGCACCCTTTAGTGCCGAACTGATAATCGCCGAAAACATCGCAAGCAAAATGGACAGGCAGGGGAAGTTCCTTATGATTTCCATTTTACAGCCCTTCCTTCTTCAGTCTCATCGTAATCTCGTCCAAATCAAGCGTATGGTACCTGCGGTAAAGCCGGATTGTAAGCGAAAGCATCAAAGCCGTCACCGACACGGACACCACAATCCCGGTCAGCACCAGCCCGCTTGGGACAGGGTTAATATACGTATCCGGGCTTACGTTCCCGTTCATCACAATCGGCGCAATATGCCCTTCGATATACCCTTTTTCCGCCAAAAACAGATAAACCGCCGTGTCCATAATATTTAACCCGATAATCTTTTTAATCATATTTTTCTGCAGCAGCAGATTGGTAAACCCAATCCCAAACAGCGCCACCGCCACCACTTCCGCATAATTGGCCAGAAGATGCGTCCCGATTTCCATATCAAAGCCCCCCTCTCCGAAACAGCGCATAAAACGCATACATCGTACATGCCACCTCAGAGCCTACAAAAATATTAATCGGCAGCGTAATGCCCCCGCTCAAAATCGTCCCCGGCTCCCCAAGCGGGATTCGGCACGGCAGCCCGTTCGCCCCGGTCAGAAAATAATACGTCACAATGCACCCGTAACAGATAAGCGCCGTCACCTTCACGCATTTATAAACCTTTTCATTAAAAAATTTTTCCATCTTGTCAAATCCGAACGCCGCCACATACAGAATCATCCCCGCGCCAATCATCGCTCCGCCCGAAAAACCGCCGCCCGGCGAAAGATGCCCGTTTAATATAATGTAAATTCCAAACAAAAACACAACCGGAACCAGCAGCCTGGCAGCCACCTGCAAAATCGCGTCGTTTTTGGGTTCAAAGCCGCGGTCATTGGATTCCTTATTCTCCCGGATTTTATCCTCGTCCACCATCAGCATAATCATCACGCAGCAAGTCGCAATAAACAAAACATTTGTTTCCCCAAACGTATCAAACGCACGGTACGACAAAATCATACCCGTCACAATATTAACCGCCCCGGTATCCGTAAGCCCCTCCGAAATATACGTATCCGATACAATATTATTCGTCGGCTTATCCTCCCTACCCACAGACGGCAGATACGACACCGTAATGATCAAAAGCGCCACCACCGCGACGCAAAACACAATACTAAAGCACCGGTACAGAATATTAAAAAAGCGCAGTTCCTTATTGTGCCCGCTGTCATAGACCTCTTCCATCGCCTGCTGCCTGTCGCGCATCCGCTCCTGGATCGTCTCTTCCTCTTCCACATACTCCTTCTGCGGGCGCATTTCCATATTTCCGACAAACGCGTCCTTCTCCCCGCCCATCCAGCGGAAAAACCGGAACGCAAACGTCTTTTCATAATCACTTTGTTTTCTGGCGCGGCTCATGTTCATCCTCCTCTTCCTGCTGAATTGCATGGATTTTCTTTAACGTAACAAAAAACAGGATACTCGTCACCCCGGCTCCGACCGCGGCCTCCGTAATCGCAAGATCCGGCGACTCCAAAAGAATCCAGATAATCGACATAATCAAACTGTACGACATAAAAATCAGAATCGAATTTAAAAGGTTTTTGGAAAAACTGACCGAAATTGCGCAGACCACCAAAAAGGCCAGCAAAATCACATTAAATACGGTCATCCGCCCCGCCCCCTTTATCCTCTTTTTTCCGTTTCTTCTTCCGCAAAATCATAATGCGGCAGTGATCAAGAATCCGCTTATCCGTCGTCATCTGAAGCCTGGCAATCGCATGGGAAGACACCGGAGACGCGCACCACAAAAACACCACCACCAGCGCAAGCTTCGCCGTCACGGTATTCAGCCCGTTTGCCACCATAAGCCCCACCAGGCAAAGCCCAATCCCAAGGGTATCCCCGGTCGCCGCAATCTGCATCCGGTTTAAAACATAATGAAACCGGTATACCCCGAAAATTTCCAGAAAGAAAATAGACATCCCCATCACCAAAAAGGCCACCACTACAAAAAACCGAATCCACTCAACGATCGCCATATTTTTCCTCCCCCTTGTTTTTCCATTCCATATAAACGCCCATATATACCTTCGTCAGTATAATAACGGCAAGGAAGCTGATCATCGCGTAAATCAGGCAGATATCCACCAGATATCCCTCCTGCACCATAACCGCCAAAATGGCAATCGCCACCATAACCATTGTCCCCATCATATTAATCGCCACAATCCGATCCGCCATCCGCGGCCCTACAACCGCCCGGATCAGGCACGAAAAAAACAACAGCGCCAAAATGATCAAAAGCCCAAGGAACAGGATATGGTACGCCTGCTCCAACGCCGCAATTCCGCTATTCATGCCGGTTCCTCCATTTCTGCCTGGTATTTTCGTCCATTTCTTCCATTTTGCGCAGCATTTTCACAAAAACGCTCTCATCAATCCCTTCCACCAGCTCCACATCCAGCGCATGCACAACCAGCTCGTTTCCTTCCAGCTTAATCGTAATCGTACCCGGCGTTAACGTAATAGAATTGGCAAGCACAACCTTTGCAATATCCGTTTTCAAATCCGTTGTAAATTTCACAATAACCGGATCAATTTCATTTTTAAAGCTGAGCGCCAATTGAATCGCGCTCATATTGGCCTTAATAATCTCCCAGATTAAAACCAGAATATATGCCAGAATATACGGCAGCTTACGCAAAACCAACAGATCCGTTTCGACGGAATACCCCAGGAACTTACAGACAAAACCGTACATCACGCCCGCAATCACGACGCCGAAGGCCAATATCTCCCAGGTAAACTGCCCGTTTAAAATAATCCACAGCAATAAAAATATAATATACATAACCGACCTCACACTCCCTTAGTAATTTACACCCGAAGGTAGGAGAAATCAAGTGTAATGTTTTATTTTTTGCAAATTATTAGCCTAGAGCGTGTTTAAAGTTACACGATTCTATGTTATCCTATAAAAAAATAGCACAAGGAGCCATCCATGAACATCACAAACCAAACAATCGACGGCGGCAAAGCATTCGACTGGGGAAACATTTCCGCAGACTATGCAAAATTCCGCGATATCTACCCACAGGAATTTTACGACAAAATAACCCGCCAAAACCTCTGCATAAACGGGCAAAACGTCCTTGATCTCGGAACCGGCACAGGCGTCCTCCCCCGAAACATGTACCGCTACGGCGCCAAATGGATCGGTACGGATATTTCAGAACAGCAAATCGAGCAGGCAAAACTCCTCTCCGACGGCATGGACATTCAATACTACGTACAAGCCGCAGAAAACACAGATTTTCCGGACAACACATTTGACGTCATCACTGCCTGCCAGTGAGATCGGAAGAGCACACGTCTGAACTCCAGTCACATGGCATGATCT
>CAMSEJ010000105.1 GCA_947057405.1 uncultured Roseburia sp. | reverse complement strand
ACCGTTTTGAGCGCCGTACTCTTTATCGTAATCTTCTTTAGCTTCTTACAATTCCCAAATGCGCTCTCTCCGATCTTCTTTAACTTCTTCCCGTTTTGCGTAACCGTTTTCAGCTTCGTGCAGCCCGCAAATGCATTTTTTCCAATCGTTTCAACATTTTTGCCGATTTTGGCAGCAGATGCCTGCTTGCAGTTCTTAAACGCAGCATTTGCAATTGCCGTCACGTTATAGCGAACGCCGCCGAGTTTCACGGAATCCGGGACATTGATGTTTTTCACCTTCTTATTCTTTGCCTTCGTTACGGTAACCGTCTTTTTGGAAAGGCTGGTCACCTCATACGAATAATTTCCGCTTGCATATACGTTGCCCTCCACAATTCCTTCCGGCTGTGGCTGCGGCTGCGGCTGCGGTTGCGGTTGCGGTCCTGGTTCAGGTCCCGGCCCTGGTCCTGGTCCCGGCCCTGGTCCCGGCCCTGGCCCTGGCTCTTCATCCTCTGCACCCTGCATCACTAACGCCATCCTTGCTTCCCGCAAAGCGTAATATGCTGCATAACATGCATTCTGTGAGCTGTTTTCATCCGCAAATACCGTAAGGGCATTTGTTTCGGCCTTCTTAAGCGCTTCCCAGGATTCTTTTGTGTATTTCGCTTCCGCTTCCTGCGGCACCAGCGCAAGCTCTGCTTCCAATCGGTCTTTAAATGCGCCGAGCACCTGCCCGTCCAGATCGGAAAGCTTGAATTTCGCCTGTTTGATATAGCACAAATCGTTGTAAACATTATAGTCCGGCAGGCTTTCGGAATATTCCTTATCCCAGTGCCCGTATGTGTCCAGAATAAAGGTTCCGTCGGACTGCACTGCCATACCGGTATACCCGGTGTCGCCGGATTTTGCGTTTGCCGCCCAGTCTTCGCATAAGAGAATCCGGTATTGCCCTTCTTCCTGGTTCATAATATCGTCATAAGTCCCTACCCAGGCAATCCAGTCTCCTGCTACCCAGTCGGAATTGCCGTCAAACCGGTTATTACCGTTTAAGTCATAGCAGATCTCACGAAATGCCACAATCAGCCTCTGTCCGGTCGGATCGGTCGGGTCATACATTGCCTTATGGCGCTCGCCTGCCAGGGAACCCGGCAAATCCGCCGGCCTGCTCCAGGTCTCCCCTTCGTCATCCGAATAAATCATAGTCGCCGGATTGTTGTGAGACTGGCTTCTTGCCAGGCCGACAATCCGTTTGCCGTCCGGCGAACGGAACAGCCCGACCTCGCAGATCTGGTATGTCTGCTCAATGGAACGATGCTCGCTTAAATACGGCTCGGGCGCCGTCCACTGCTGCCTGCCGTTTTCGTCAAACGTCAGATAGGTTTTGTAATTGACAAAAGAGGCTCCGTCGTGATATACTCCCATCCATTTATCAATCGGCCTGCCGTCCTTGTCCCGAAGCTGAATCAGGCTTGCCATCGCCACAACGGTTTCGTTGCGCTTGCCGTTCGGCAGCGTCGGATGAAATGTTTCAAACTCACTCCAGGTCCCCCCCCCGTCTGTGGAAACGGAGGTATCCCATCCGCCGGTCGGCGCACCGAAGCTTGCCGGCCTGCCGGAAATCAAAATCAGCTTTTCCGTTCCGTCCGCCATATCCAGCCGATAAAGCGTCGGCGTTTCATAAGACGTTGCCCAGGACGCCGGGATATCCGTTTTTTCGGTCCAGCTTTCCCCTGCGTCGCGGCTTACCTGCATAACAATCGGGCCTACGCCATGCCCGACCGGATAAACGGTAATCAGCGTCTTTTCGTCTTTTAACATCACCATATCCGGCTGTCCCAGATAATGGCGCCCTTTTTCATCGTTTTCATCTTTTTCAATATCCGAAAGGAATTTTTCCGGCAGCTTATAATCCGTCAGCCGATTGCTGATATTCAGCTGTCTGGTAACGGTGATTCCCACCGTCTGCGTATAGCCCGAAGCCTTATTGACCAGCGTAATTTCCGCGCTGCCCGGCTTCCTTGCCGTTACGGTTCCGTCCGCATCTACGGCCGCAACCGAGCGATCGGAGGACTTGTAAATAATCGTTTTGTCTGCCTGGCTGCTGTTTAATTTGACGTTTATCTTCCAGGTCTCTCCTGCGCGAAGCGACTTCTCCGTTTCCTCTAAGAACATGCCGTGGGAACCGGAGCCCGCATACAGGTACTTGTTGGTCAGCTGAGCAACGCCTGTCTGAAACGCCGTCATTTCTTCCGCTAGCTGCGTCTTTGCCGCGTCATCCAGGTAAGATCCCCCGCGGGCAATCGTCTGGATGTTGTTGTAAAGCCCTGCGATATCCTCAGCTAGCTCGGGCATTTCCTGCTCTAATACTTTTAGCTTGTTGACGTCCCGGATCCCTTCCGCCATGCGTTTAAGGCGCACGGAATATTTGCTTTCGGGATAGGCAGCATCCTTCTCGTCCGGGAAAATCAAAAAGCAGTCGCCCGCCTCAAACATGCTGTGTGTCGTATCCCGCAGCGGGTCTTCAACCCATGCGTCATATGCCCAGCGCAAAAATCCCGCCGTGCCCATTTTACCTGCATTGACAATCGACCAGTAGCTTTCCGCCGGCATACTCAAAGAGAAGTTGCCCGGACGGTGCCCGGTACAGGAATACAGCGTAGTACGCAGGTTTGCCTCGGTTCTGTCCTTTAATACCTGCGCAAACTCCGTCGGATGCGCCCATGCGGCCGTATCCCCGACATTTAAGTCAGACACACGCATGGCAAGATCCTTCTTCTCTACGAAAGAGTCCATTGCCCCGGCTGTTTTTAAACTTTTGCCTTCACTGTTTTTTACGGATTCAATCAGGTCAAATGCCGCCGCACTGAAGCCGCGTTCGTCAATTCCGATATAAGCATCGTCATACCAGCCCATTTCTTCCAGATGGGCGGTCAGATCCTCTAAAAAGTTCCCCCATACCGTATTGTACCGTTCGCTTCCCGCGCGGAACGGCTCATATACCAGCTCTCCGTTATCCCAGTAGGTAAACGAATTGTGCCAGGGAGCAATACTGTACAGTATAATTTTGTCACCGATACCAAGCTCTTTGCAGAACGAAACCCAGTTGTCGAAATCCGTATAATCATACGTAAAGCTGCCGTCGCTTTCCTTGGTCCATTTTACCATAGAAGGATAGTGGATTTCGTTTTTACTGTAGGTCTGCCCGGTCCACGCTTCTTCCGATATTGTCGTGGTAATGGCATGACCGCCGATTTCCTTGTAAATCTGCATGGAAGATTCCATAATTTCGTAATGCTCGTCCGAAAACGGCTCTACGCCATAGTATTCCGCACTGGTATACGGGTACTGCCACAGCTCAATGTCAAACGTATCCTTAAACGTACCTGCATCCGGCAGCGCAATATCCT
Source organism: uncultured Roseburia sp. (assembly GCA_947057405.1). Classification (GTDB taxonomy): domain Bacteria; phylum Bacillota; class Clostridia; order Lachnospirales; family Lachnospiraceae; genus Roseburia_B. The sequence continues at coordinate 4,635 of CAMSEJ010000105.1, read as the reverse complement.
GTACAACAACCGTATAGGTAAAGGTAAGCGGCGCTTTGATGCCGTCTGCCGTTGCCGTCAGGGTTCCGGTATAGGCTCCGGCTTTGGCATCCTTTGGAATATCAAATTCCACCCATACCGGCTGCACGCTGTTGTAGCCCAAATCCACCGAACCGCCGTTCTGATACAAAATATCGGCGGAATCACTGCGGTTGGCATCGGTAGCCGGAAAAACGCTGTCAATGCTGACGTCATTTGCACGTCCGCCGGAATAAGCCTTCGCCGATTTGATAAACGTAGTCGTAATCCGTTCGGCATCAAGCGTATCCGTCCCGTTTGAAAAGGCTCCCGCCGTTACGCGGACATTTTTTAAACTGCAGTTTTTGGAATACAGCACCAGCTCGTTTGCCGCCTTATCGTTTTTCCAGGCATAAAGCCGTTTAGAAGAATTGTTCCTGCCTGCCAGCTCCCGGTAACGGCTGTCGGTATACTGCCAGTTCGTATCTTCAATGGAACCGCCCAGATCCGGATCCCCTTCAATCTGCACCGGCGCTTTATGCGTCACCTGTGCATACGCTACCTGGTTTACCACCTTATCACCGGACTTGTCATTGAGCGTCACGCATTTTAACACATGCTCCCCCTCTGTAAGGCCCTGCACAGTATACACCTGCTGCGCCTGTGTACGGGAAGCATGGTACAGATCCGCAACCTGCTCATTTTCGCCGTCTACCGTAAATTTCACCTTACCGTGAGCCGGCGCCTTTACCGCAAAAACCGAGATTCCGCTTCCCTCAAAGCAGATCTCATAATAGCACTCCTCTGCCCGTTCGTCACTCGCACCGAGATCGATATACGCCTCACTTGCATCGTTTGTCCAGTATTTCCCTTCGTATGCGGTATACGAAAAATAATGTTCCCTCGACGTGTCCTCATCAGACGGACGAACCGTCGTAACCGTGTTCTCCCCGGCTGCCCGCACCGTATCCGGATAAGGCGTCAGCGCTACCAGGCATGCCAGCAAAAAGCAAAGCATCCTCTTTCCGACTTGTTTCATTTACTGTTCCTCCTTTTTTATTCCGATTCTTTTGCTGCAAAAAACTCTGCCGTTTTCTCCCCCCTCCTTTCCCGGCAAAATTCGCTCCAAACATATGTTAAAAACCTGCAGAAGATCAACTGTCTTCCGCAGGCTTTTCTTCCCCCGACTAAGAAGCCAGCTCCCGTAAAATAACCTCCAGCTGCTCTGTCAGCAGCTGATCTTTTTTGATTAAATCTTCATGCTCGCGAATCAGGTTCTCCCTCTCCTGCATCAGCTCCTGTATGCGTTCCAACAGTTCGGATTTTGTCATACCTGTCCTCCTTTCCTTATTCGGCGTCCCGTTCTACATGCAATTTATCCAGATGCCAGATATCGTCCACGTATTCCTGAATGGTACGGTCAGACGAGAACTTTCCGGAATACGCCGTATTTAACATTGCCATCTTTGCCCAGCGTTTCTCATCCTTGTATGCTTCCACCACTTCCTTCTGCGCCTGCGCATAAGAGCGGAAATCCGCCAGGATAAAATACGTATCCGCATACCGCGTGGACTGCGTATTTAACAGCGAATTGTAAAGCTCGCGAAACAGCTCGCTGTTGTGCGGGGAATAAAACCCGTTAATCAACTGCATTAACACCTTGCGGATATCCTGGTCGCTGTTAAAGATCTGCATCGGGTTGTAATCCCGGTTCTTCTCATGGGCAATTACCTCGTCGGAACTCATTCCGAAAATAAACATATTTTCCTTGCCGACTTCCTCTAACATCTCCACGTTCGCGCCGTCCATCGTGCCGATTGTCACCGCGCCGTTCAACATAAATTTCATATTGCCGGTGCCGCTCGCTTCCTTGCTTGCCGTGGAAATCTGCTCGCTGACGTCGGCCGCCGCAAAAATCCACTCCGCGTTCGATACCCGGTAATCCTCGATAAATACGACTTTTAACTTGCCGCCTATGCTTGCGTCGTTATTGATCACTTCCGCAACGCTGTTGATCAGCTTAATCGTAAGCTTCGCAATCTTATAACCCGCCGCAGCCTTTGCGCCGAAAATAAAGGTGCGCGGATAAAATTCGCGGTCCGGATGCTCCTTTAATTCGTTGTACAGGTACATAATGTGCAGGATGTTTAACAGCTGCCGTTTGTACTCATGCAGACGTTTTACCTGTACGTCAAAAATAGAACGCGGATCTACGTCAATGCCGTTGTGCTCTTTGATATATTTTGCCAGGCGTACTTTGTTCTGGTATTTGATGTTCATAAATTCATGCTGCGCCTTCGCGTCGTCCGCATACAGGGCAAGCTTTTTGATCCGGCTTAAATCGGTAATCCATTCCGAACCGACATGCTTTGTCACCCATTCCGCCAAAAGCGGGTTGCCGTGCAGAAGGAAGCGGCGCTGCGTAATACCGTTCGTCTTATTGTTGAATTTCTTCGGGAACATTTCGTAGAAATCTTTTAATTCCTGGTTCTTTAAGATTTCCGTGTGCAGCCTTGCCACGCCGTTTACGGAATAGCCCGCCGCAATTGCAAGGTGCGCCATCTTGACCTGTCCGTTGTAGATGATCGCCATGCGCTCTACCTTGCCGTTGTCGCCCGGATATTGTTTCTGGATTTCCAAGATAAACCTGCGGTTAATTTCTTCCACAATCTGATAAATACGCGGCAGCAGCCTGGAAAAGATCTCAATCGGCCATTTCTCCAGCGCCTCCGCCATAATCGTATGGTTGGTATAAGCGCAGGTCCGGGTCGTAATCTCCCATGCGTCCTCCCATGCCAGATCCTCTTCGTCTAACAGGTAACGCATCAGTTCCGCCACCGCTACGGTCGGATGCGTATCGTTTAACTGGAACGCTACTTTTTTCGGCAAATCATGGATATCGGTATGGTTCTTTTTAAACCGCGCAATGGCGCGCTGTACGCTTGCGGACACGAAGAAATACTGCTGTTTTAAACGCAGCTCCTTGCCTGCAATGTGGTTGTCATTCGGATAAAGCACCTCCACCAGGTTCTTCGCTAAGTTTTCCTGCTCTACCGCCTTGTGGTAATCGCCCTTGTCAAACGAATCCAGCTCAAAGCACTCAATCGGCTCCGCGTCCCAGATCATAAGCGTATTGACCATATGGTTGTCATATCCCAATATCGGCATGTCGTACGGTACGGCGCGCACGACCTGGTAGCCCTCCTGCTGGAATTTCACCCTGCCGTCCGGCGTATTGACCGCTCGCACATAACCGCCGAATTTCACCTCGTAGGTGTATTCCGGGCGGCGCAGTTCAAACGGATAGCCGTCCTTTAACCAGTTGTCGGCCACTTCAATCTGGAAACCGTTTTCGATTTTCTGCTTAAACATACCGTAACGGTAACGGATCCCACATCCGTATGCCGAGTAGCCAAGCGTAGCCAACGACTCCATAAAGCACGCCGCAAGCCTGCCGAGGCCGCCGTTGCCAAGCGCCGGATCGCGCTCCTGATCCTCAATTACATTGATATCCAGCCCCATCTCATTAAGCGCTTCCGCCACCTGCTTATAGGCGGTCAGGTTAATCAGGTTGTTCCCCAGGGCACGGCCCATCAGAAATTCCATGGACATATAATACACGACCTTCGGATCCTGCTTTTTCATGCTGTTTTGGGTCTCCATCCACTGATCAATCACGACCTCCTTGACCGCATAGGACACCGCCTGGAACAGTTCCTGATCCGTCGCTTCCTCTAAGCTTTTGCGGTAAAGGGAACGCACATTGTCCTTTACCTCTTTTTTAAATGCCTCTTTGTCAAAAATTGCTGTTTCCATAAACGTCAGATTTCCTCCTTATCCAGTTTCTTTACTTCGAGACTGACACGCTCGCCGTTGATATTCCACTCTTTTTCATAACCGCCAAGCTTGTCGGTCATGATATCTTCTGCCAGAGTTTCCGCCGCAATCTGCTCTTTGTTGCGCGAAAAAATCCCGTCGGCCTTTTCCTCTGCCCGGTAAGAAACTGTAATTTTATCTGTCACTTCAAACCCTGCTTCCTTGCGCATTGTCTGAATTTTACTGATCAGCTCACGGACAAACCCTTCTTCTATCAATTCCGCTGTCAGGTTCGTATCCAGCACAACCGTAACGTCGTGATCCTGGTCCGTTACATACCCTTCGGCCTGTGTCATGGCAATGAGCAGATCTTCTTCTAATAATACAATATTTTCCCCGATACTGTCAAGTTTAAGCATGCCGGAGGACTTTAGTTCATTCATTGCCGCATTGCCGTCCAGTTCGGACAAAGCCGCCTTAATCTGCCCTAAATATTTGCCGTATTTCGGCCCTACGGTGCGAAGCTGCGGTTTAAAAGAATAACTCGTATATGCGCTGACGTCGTCGGAAAATTCCACGCGCTTTACGTTTAATTCTTCCGCAATGATTTCGGTATAAAACGCGGAAAGTACAAACGGCGCCTTGACATACATCGTGCCGATTGGCTGGCGGTTTTTCATATTGGCGGCGTTGCGGCAGGCGCGCCCGAGCACGACTACTTTTAAAACCGCTTCCATATCCGCTTCCAGTTCCCTGTCAATGACGGACGTATCCGCCAGATCGGAAGAGCGTCGTGTAGGGAAAGAGTGTGGTACCTTGTGT